>JAKAFI010000339.1 GCA_021818005.1 Acidobacteriota bacterium
GAGCTCGGCGAGCCGCTCGAGGCGGCCGTGCGCCTCGCCGACGAACAGCGGCACAAGGTCCGCGAACTCAGGTTCCACCCGTCCTCCGAAATGACCGGGCCCCGGGCACCGGGCACCGGTAGGAGTGCTGGTGGCCGCCCGGGTCGCTTCTCCTCCGTCCGTCGTGTGCGGTCGTGGTCTGACCACGGACCACGGACCACGTCTCTTCTCGGCCCTGTCTCATCAGATCTTCGTCCAACTGTGAGCGTTGACATCGAGGCCGAGCACGCCGACCAGGCCGCCGCGCGCGTCGCGCACGGGGGCCGCCACGGTGAAGCAGCGCTGGCCGGTGAGCAGCGACTCGTACAGCGGCGTGATCACGGTCCGGCCGTCGCGCGCCACCGCCTGGAACCACGGTCGCTCCTTGGCGTTGAGACCGGCGGTGACGGCGGTGGTGTCGGTGCCCTCGCCCACCCACTCCGGGTTCGCCGAGGACGCGACCACGTTGCCGTCGGTGTCGGCGATGAACGCGAGCTCGACGAACGGGCTCTGGCGGACCACCTCCTCCATCTGCGGCGCCAGCGCCTCCCAGTGGCCGCTGCGCAGCGCCACCTCGGCGGCCCAGCGCTCGCCGAGGTGCTTGAGCGAGCGCGGCGAGTCGAGGCGGAACGACTGCGTGAGCATCTGGATCGAGAGCGCCAGCTGGTTGAGCCGCTCCGCGGTCCCGGAGAACTGCTTCAGGCCCTGCGCCATGCGCTGGATGACCTGGCTCACCTCCTTCAGGGTGAGGACCACCTGGTCGGAGGCCGTGCGCTGCTGCTCGGTGGCGAGCGAGATTTCGCGCGCCGCGCGCGCGGTGTCGGCGAGGGCGCCGCGCAGCGCAGCGATCGCCGCCGCCGCCGAGCGGGCGCGTTCGAGCACGCGGGCGGCCTCCTTGCTCCCTTCCTCGGTGGCCACCACCGTGGCGCGGATCGAACCCGCGAATTCGTCGAGCAGCGAGCGCACCGAGGCGACCGATTCCTGCGAGCGCTGCGCCAGGCGCCGCACCTCGTCGGCGACCACCGAGAACCGGCGCCCGTGCTCTCCGGCTGCGGCCGCCTCGATCGCCGCGTTGAGCGCGAGGAGGTGCGTCTCCTGGGCGATGTCGGTGATCAACTCGAGCACCCGGTAGATCTCCTTCGAGCGGGCGCCGAGCGTGTCCGCGCGGGTCGCGATCCCGCTGATCCGCTTCTGCACCTCCTCGACGCCGTGGACGGCGTCCTCCACCGCCGCGGCGCCGGCGTCGCCGTTCTGCTCCGAGCGGGCGGCGAGGTCCGCTTGCGAGGCCGCGTTGGCGGCGATCTGTGCCGCCGTGCGCGCGAGCTCCTCCATCGTCGCGGTGATCTCCACGACCCCGGCCGCCTGCTGCGAGGAGCCCGAGGCGAGCTCGGCGGCGGTCGCATTGACGGCGGCGCCCGCCCCGGCCACATCGATCGAGCTGTTCTGGATCTGTTGCACCAGGGCGCCGAGCGCCCTGGCGGCGCTGGTCAGTGAGACCGCGAGACGCGGGGGTAGCGTCTGCGCGCGGCCGAGCGTCTCCACCAGGTCGCCGGCCTCGATCTCGGCGGTGGCGAGCTCGAGGTTGTGCTCGAGCGCCGCCGCGGCGGACGAGAGCTCGCGCAGGGCCCGCAGCTGCGCCAGGTGGGGGAGGAAGACGAACACCACGTAGAGCACGAGCAGCGCGGCGCCGAGCGGCAGCACGATGAACGCCACCCAGTTCGGCGTGCCGTGCGCGAGGCCGATCACCAGGCCGGCGAGCCCGAGGACCCCGAAGGCGATCATCAGTAGCAGCCCGACGAGCGGGCTCCTGGGCGTTTCGTCGCTGTCTCGCGTCATCGCTTCTCCTCTCCCGGCGCCCGCCGGGTTCGCGGGCGCCGCCGGCTGGCGGGAGACCGGCGTCCGGACCGCGCTCATGAGCAGCCGAGCTCCTCGATGTCCAGGACGCGCACCGTTCGCCCGCCGACCGATGCGTTTCCGCCGACCACGCCGGCGCGCCTGGAGCCGGCGACGTCCGGCGCAACCTCGACGATCTCCAGCGCCGCGTCGGCTGTGAGGCCGACCAGTTCGCGGTGGCCGGCGGGGCCGGCCCAGGCGACGACCGTGACCGGGCTGGCCGGCCGGGCGCCCGCCGGGGCGCCCACCAGCCGGCCCAGGTCGAGGACCGGGATCGGTTCGCCGGCGAACTCGGCCAGGCCGAGGAACCCAGGAGCCGTCCCCGGCGAGGGATACACCTGCAAAGTCCGCATCACCTGGCGGACGCGGCCGATCGGCAGCGCGCAGAGGAACTCGCCCGTTTCGAGCAGCAAGGCGCGAAGCGACGCGGCGCCGCCAGCCGATCCGGGGTTCACGACCGCAGGATAGCACCGGCGGTGGCGCGCGCCGCTAGGAGCCTGTTGCGCATCGCGACGAAAGCGAGGGTCGCGATGGCGCCCGCTGGCAAGGCGGACAAGCGAAATGCCCGCAGACGTAGCTGTAGCCTACGTCGAGGACATTTCGCGCAGGCCAACGCAGCCAGCGGGATGCCAGCGCGAGCCGCAGCCGGAGTCTATGCGCGACAGGCTCCTAGCCGATCGTCTGCGTCCGCCCGGCGCCGGTGAGCAGCCGCATTACCTCGTCCTTGCGCACCTTGCCGCGCGCCGAAGAGGGCAGTTCGTCGACGATCACGACGCGGCGCGGCACCTTGTGCGGCGCCAGGCGTGCGCGGCAACCGGCGACCACCGCGTGGACGGTGAGAGCGGCGCCGCGGCGGGCGACCACCACGGCGGCGACGAGCTGGCCGCGGTGGCGGTCCGGCAGGCCCGCGACGACCGCGCTCTCGACGCCGGGGATCGCCTCGAGCACCTGCCGCACCTCCTCCGGGTGCACCTTCTTTCCGGCGACGTTCAGGGTCTCACCGATGCGACCGGTGAGCGTGAGGCGACCCGCCGGGTCGATGACGCCGAGGTCGCCGGAGAGGAAGCGCGACGGGCCGCGGATGCCGGACTCGGCCGTGGCGGGAAGCTCCGCGAGCGCGACCGCCCGCGAGAGGACGAGAACCCGCCCTTCCTCGCCGGGCGGCAGCGCCCGGCCGTGATCGTCCACCACCAGCACCTGCACGCGCTCCATCGCCGTGCCGACGGTCCCCGCCCGGTGCGCCGCCTGCCGACTGCGGTCGTACGTGATCCCCCCGCACTCGGAGCTTCCGTAGAAGACGTGCACCTTGCGCCCGGTCACGGCGTGGAACGCCCGCGCGTCGCGCGGCGCCAGCGGCGCCCCGGCCGCCAGGCACACCCGGAGGTTGGGAAGGTCGGGCAG
>JAKAFI010000041.1 GCA_021818005.1 Acidobacteriota bacterium
CCGAGGCGGCGATCGACGCCGAGGCGTGGGCCCGCAAACTCCAGCACGACGCGGCCGTCACCGTCGTGCAGCACCGCTGGGAGCCGGCGGCCGCGCCGCTCGAGGCCTGAGCGGTTACTTGCTCCCCGGCAGCCGCTCCAGGTCGGCGAGCACCTGCGTCGCGTGCTTGGCGGGGCTGACGTCCGGGTACGCCACCAGCACCTTGCCGTCCGGCCCGATCAGGTACGAGATCCGCCGGGCCCACAGCCGGTGGGTCGAGTCGGCGGCGCCGACCTCGACGGCGAGCTTCTTGTCCGTGTCCGACAGCAACCGGAACGGGAACCGCTCCTTGGCGGCGAACTTGGCGTTGGTGGCTGGGGCGTCGAACGAGACGCCGAGGACCTGCACACCGGCCTTTTCGAACCCCGCGTAGTTGTCGCGCAGGGCGCAGCCTTCCGTCGTACAACCGGGCGTCATCGCCTTGGGGTAGAAATACAGCAGGTAGGTCGTGCCGGCGAGGTCCGCCGAGGAGACCTCTTTCCCCGCCTGATCGGTGAGCTTCCATGCCGGGAAGGCATCCCCGGGCTTGAGCATCCCCGCCGCGGCCGTGCCGGCCAGGCCGAGAAACGCCACCGCGATCGCGAACAGCTTCATGGTCGTACCTCCCATCGCATCGAAACGCCGGCACCCGGTTCGCGATTCCGACCCAGCGCCGCGAGCAGTGGCAAGGCGTGGCCCGGCCGGTTGCGTTTGCGCGCAATTTTGATTATCATCACGCTCTGAATGAACTGGTTGTTGAGATGAACGACAGCAAGAGAAACCTCCGGCGTGTGCGTCCCGACGCGGCCGCGGATCGCGAAAAGCGCTCGGCGGCGAGCAGCTCGGTCGTGGCGGCGGTGTTCCTCACCTCCATCAAGGTCGTCGTCGGGGCGATGACCGGCTCCCTCGGCATCCTCGCCGAGGCGGCGCACTCCGGCCTCGACCTGGTGGCCGCCGCCGTGACGCTGTTCGCCGTGCGCGCGTCGGCCAAACCGGCCGACCGCGAGCACACCTACGGCCACGGCAAGGTCGAGAACCTCTCCGCGCTGTTCGAGACCCTCCTCCTGTTCGCCACCTGCGTGTGGATCATCTACGAGGCGGTGCAGCGGCTCTGGTTCAAGGCCGTCGAGATCGACGCGTCGGCCTGGGCGTTCGTCATCATGGCCGTCTCGATCGCCGTCGACGCCACCCGCTCGCGCATGCTGGCGCGGGTCGCCAAGAAGCACCACAGCCAGGCGCTCGAGGCCGATGCGCTGCACTTCTCCACCGACATCTATTCGTCCGCGGTCGTGATCGTCGGCCTGGTCGGCGTCTACTTCTCCTCGCGGCCCGGCCTGGAGTGGCTGGTCAAGGCCGACGCCGTCGCGGCGCTCGGCGTCGCGGTGATCGTCGTCTGGGTCTCGGTGCAGCTCGGCCGCCGGACGATCGCCGAGCTGCTCGACGAGACCCCGCCGGGGCTGCAGGAGGGACTTCTGCGCGCGGTCCACGTCCCCGGCGTTCTCGGGGTCGGCCGCCTGCGCGTGCGCCGCAGCGGGCCCGAGGCGTTCGCCGACGTCACGCTCACGGTGGCGGCCGGCACCGGCCTGAAGCGGGCGCACGCGATCGCCACCGCCGCCGAGGTCGCCGCTCGCGGCCTCCTGCCCGGGGCCGACGTCGTCGTCCACGTCGAGCCGGCCGACGGCGACGCCGCGGAGGAGGACGCCGACACGACGCGGGTGGCGCACGAGGTCGCCCGCCGGCTCGGCGTCGCGGCGCACGCGATCCACGTCCACGACGTGCTCGGCGCCCGCTCGCTCGAGCTCCACCTCGAGGTCGACCCGGCGCTGTCGCTCGCGGCCGCGCACGCGCAGGCGACCGCGTTCGAGCAGGCGCTGCGCGCTGTGCTTCCCGAGCTCGTTCAGGTCGTGACGCACATCGAGCCGCGCCGCCAGGCGGCCATCGCCGGGCCCGCGCCCGCCGAGGAAGAGGGGCAGGTGCTCGCCGCGCTGCACGAGTTCGCCGCCGACGGGACGCTGCGCTGCCGGCCGCACAACGTCACCGTGCACCGCGACGAGGAGGGCGAGCTCGTCGTCTCGTTCCACTGCGCGCTCGACCCCGACACCGCGATCGCGGCCGCGCACGACCTCACCGAGCGGATCGAGCGGAAGCTGCGCGAGCGCCTCCCGAGCGTCGCCCGGGTCGTCATCCACGCCGAGCCGTTGGTTGGCCAGAACTAGGGAATCAGGAAGGAAGTGAGAAGGAAGAGGGTAGACGGTAGAAGGAATGCGGAAGGACGAGAAACCGGGTCCTGCCGTTCCCTCTTCCTTCTCCCTTCTTCCGTCTCCCTTGTCCTCGCGGGCTACGCGCCGAACTTCGCCACCTTGCCGGCGGCGGCCAGCGCCTCGGCGAGGAGGAAGCGCAGCGGCATCCGGCCGAAACCGCCGGCGGTGCAGGCGCTCTCCGTGAACGCGGTCACGCCGTCGCGGAACACGCGTCCCGGCGCCCAGACGAGCGCCGGCACCGGGTGCCACGAGTGCGCCTTGAGCGCCACCGGCGTCGAGTGGTCGGCGCTCACGACGACCACGTCGAAACCGTCGCCGAGGATCTCCGGCAGCATCGCGTCCACCTGCTCCACCACCGCGCACTTGCGGTCGAAGTCGCCGTCCTCCCCCGCCTTGTCGGTGTACTTGACGTGGACGAAGAGGAAGTCGTGGCCGTCGCGCGCCGCGCGCACCGCGGCCGGGAACTCGCCGAGCGCCGGGGGCGCCGGCGGCATCTCCATCCCCACCAGGCGCGCCAGCCCGCGGTACATCGGGTAGGTGGCGACGCACACCGGCCGCAGGCGGAAGCGATCGGCGAGCGAGGGGATGTGCGGCAGCGAGTCGAACCCGCGCAAGAGGATGCCGTTGGCCCGCGGCTCGCCGCCCAGCGCCGCGCTGGCGGCTTCCACGAAGGCGGCGACGATCGCCGCGGTCGGCTTCGCCTTGGCGTCGAGCGCCTTCACCGGCAGCGGCGGCACGCCGGTTCGTTGCGGGTCGGTGTCGGCGAGACGGTGGCCGAGCCCCTTGCCGCGCACGACAAGCGCGCCACGGTGCTCCGCCTCGGTCTCGACGAACAGCTTGACGCCTTTCGGCACCGGGATCGTACGCAGGCGCGCGACCAGGCGCCGGTTCTCCTCGGTGGAGATCCTCCCCGCCCGGCGGTCGGTGACGCGGCCCTTGCCGTCCAAGGTGCAGAAGTTGAATCGCGCGGCGACGTCCCCCGGCTGCAGGGCGAAGTCGATCCCGACGGCCGAAAGCACGCCACGCCCGATCTCGAACTCGGTCGGGTCGTAGCCGAACAGGCCGAGGTGGCCGGGGCCGGAGCCGGGAGTGATCCCCGGCCCCACCGGGTCGAAGCGGCCGCAGCAGCCGTCGCGCGCCAGCCGGTCGAGGTTCGGCTTGTTGGCCGCCGCCAGCGGAGTGAGGCCGTCGCCGTACCGGGGCAGGTCGCCGAGCCCGTCCATCACCAGCATCACGATCTTCGACGGCGTCTGCTCCGCCTGGGCTTCGACGATTCGCATCGGGTCCATGTCCGCCTCCCGGCCGCCGGAGGGCGGCCAACGCGTCACGACTTTCCGCCCCGCCCGCCGACCGCGGCGGCCGGCCGGCCCATCCGCTCGACCACCGCGTTGAACAGCAACGGGAACGCGGCCTCGGTCTGGCCGCGGAAGTACGGCGCGAACGAGTAGAGCACGGCGCGGCCCGCGCCCCGCGCCACCTCGACCACGGCCACCCGCCGCCGCAGCAGTTCCTCGCCCCGGACCCAGCCGGAGAGCACGAGCGGCTCGTCGGGAAAGTGCGCCGCCACGGTGCGCGTCTCCTCGCCGCTCACCGGCCGGGTCTGGAACGCGACCCCCCACTCCACCATCGCCGCGATCCGCGCCGGCAGGCCGGCGGCGAGCGGCGAGGCCGGATCCACGGCGACGGTCAGCAGCGCCCCGGGGTCGTGGAACGCCTCGCGCTTGACCCCTTTCAGGGCGTCGGTGACGGGCAGGTCGAGCGTCTCGGCGAGCCAGCCGGCCGACGGTCCGAACGCGAGGACCGTGTCGCCGCCCGCGAAGAACCGCCGCACCGCCTCGGCGCCGTCCTTGCCGATCCCGCCGCGGTACGCGGGCGGCGCCGGCACGGGACCGCGGCGCGACGGGCCCTCGACCAGGACCTTGCCGTCGAGCGGCGGCAGCACGAGCACCTCGACGCGCTTCGCGAACTCGCCCGAGGAAACCGCGTTGCTGTCGATGACCTCGACGTCGAACCCGGCCCGCTCGAGGACGAAACGCAGCCAGCCGGCGTCCTCCAGGCCGAAGTTGGGGTGGTAGACGCCGACGCGGACCCGCCGCAGCGGCACCGCGTTTCCGGGCCGCGAGGCGACCAGCACGCCGTCGACCCCGGCCTCGCGCAGCAGCTCACCGCGCGCCTCGGGCGACAGCCCCGCGACGACGAACGAGCCCGCCGGCGGCTGGGCGTCGGTTTCTACGGACGCCGGTGCGAGCCGCCAGACGCGCGCCCCGCGCGAGAGCGCCCGGTTGGCCAGGAGGAACCCTCCGAGCTGGCCCGCCGGGACCACGAGCACGTCCCCGGAACCGCGCTGGGGGGCCGGCGCCGGCGCCCAACCTGGTCCGATCGGCGCCGTCTCGCCGGCGACGGCGCCCTCCGCCCGCACCGCGGGCACGCCGAGCTCGAGCGGGATCGTCCACGCGGTGATGTCGTACGGCAGCAGGATCTCGGCGTTCGGGGCCGGCTCGACCTCGGGGTAGTGCTGCCGCTCCATGACCTCGAGCAGGTACTGCCGCAACGGCTGCGCCGCCGGGAACACGACCGTCCCCGCCGGGTAGGTGACGCCGTCGGCGACGATCGGGCCGGTCGCGACCGCCCCCTCGACGCCCGCCTCGAGCAACAGCCGCACCAGGTGCGCCCTCCGGCCGAGATCACCGTCCGGCGGCACCAGATAGGCGCGGGGCGCGTCCTGCGCGCCGCGCTCGGCGGCCTCGGCCGCCATCGCGCCGGCGTCGCGCAGCACGGCCGGGCGCTCGGTCGCCGCGAACTCGACGAGCGCGTTCATGATCACGAGTTGGTAGCCGACCGCGTCGGCCAGACCCCATCGCCCGCCGCGCCACGGGTTGGGGAAGTTGACCTGCGGCCGGTACTCGACGAGGCCCTTGCCGCCGCCGTGCAGCTCGCTCGCGTCCACCTCGATCGGGGTGGCGAGCGCGGCGGCGGCTGTCTCCGTGAGCACGCCGAACACGTTCTTCCACCAGCCCGTGTTGCGGGTGCCCCCGATCCAGTTGCCGTCGAACGTCCACCCGGAAACCACGCCGGCCTTGCCGCTCTCCTCGAGGCGGAGCGACATCAACGTCCCGAGGTGCGACGTGATGCGCCACACGTACGGGTGGACGTTGGGGGCGATCGGGTCCGCGAACGGGGGGACGAACTGCCGCGGCCCGGTCGCACCCATCATGTGGAGGTCGACGAAGAGCTGCGGGTGCCAGTCGCGGTAGACGAAGCGGTTGAGCGCCCGGCTCTCGGGCTGGGTCAGGTAGACGAAGTCGCGGTTGTTGTCGTGCCCCGCGTAGCGGTGGTAGAGGAACGGCGGCTGCGAGCCCTCGTACGGCGTTCCCATCCACTTCCGGTACCACGCGACCGTCGCCTCCTGCCCGTCGGGGTTGAGCGAGGGCACGATCAGCACGACGGTCCGCGCGAGCCACCCCGCCTCCGGGCTCCCGGCGGGCGCGGCGGCCAGCCGGTGGGCGAACAGCAGCGCCGCCTGCGGCCCCGCCACCTCGTTGGCGTGGATCCCGGCGGTGATCAGCGCGCAGCTCGGCAGCGTCGCGATCAGACGCTCGCGCCCCGCGAGGTCGAGCCCGCGCGGGTCGGCGACGCGCGCCCAGCCGGCGCGCAGCTCGTCGAGGCGTGCGAGGTTCGCGGCGCTGCTGACGACCGCCGCGATCATCGTCCGCCCTTCGACGGTCGGTCCCATCTCGACCACCCGTACCCGGTCGCTCGCCTGCGCGAGCGCGCGCAGGTAGCGTTCGCTCTCGCCGTAGCTCGCCAGTACCCGGTCGGCGCCGACGTCGATGCCGAGCACGTCGCGGGGCGACGGCGGCGCCGACGGCCCGGCGACGGCCACCGCTCCGTTGAGAACGAGCAACCCGACCAATACGAGCACCTGCGCACGGACCCTCATCGCGCCTCCGCTGCAGCAAGGGTACACTCTTCCGGCGCGCTCGGAGCAACGGTCGCGCGCGGCGGAAGACGCCCGGCCCCGCCTGGGATCGCGCCGGCCGAGCTGCTAGACTCGCGCACCTGAGCGAGGAGCTCACCGTTTGCCTGCCATCGCGATCCGCCACGCCACCAACCGGGAGCGCGCCGCCGGTCTGACGCTCCTCGGCATGGCTCTGCTCCTCAAGCTCCCGTACCTCGCCAACTACCGCTTCAATTCGGACGAGCCGCAGCACCTGCACGTGGTTTGGGGCTGGACGCACGGGCTGGTCCAGTACCGCGACGTCTTCGACAACCACTCGCCGCTCTTCCACCTCCTGATGGTGCCGTGGCTCGCTCTCGCCGGCGAGCGCGCCGACGCCCTCGTCCTCATGCGCGTGCCGATGCTGGCGTTGTACGTGCTCGCCGTGGCGCTCACCTATGTGCTGGCGCGCCGCCTGTTCGACGCGCGGATCGCGCTCCTGGCGGCGGTGCTCCTCGCCCTGCACTACGAGTTCTTCTTCACCTCGATCGAGTTCCGCACCGACAACTTGTGGACGGTCGTGTGGCTCGCGGCGTTGGTCGTGATCGCGGGTGACCCGCTCGACGCCCGCCGGGCGTTCGCCACGGCCGCGGCGCTCGGGGCCGCGCTCGCCGTCTCGCAAAAGACGGCGCTCCTCCTCGCCGCGCTGGCCGGCGCCGCGCTCGTGGTGGCGGCCGCTTCGGCCGAGGTCCGGGCCGCGTTCCCGCCGCGGCGGGCGGCGCGGTTGGCCGGCGCCGCCGCGGCCGGCCTCGCGCTCGTGCCCGCGCTCGTGGCGACGTTCCTGGCGGCGCGCGGCGCGCTCGAGCCAGGCGTCCGCGACCTCGTCACCCACAACATCGTGCCTGGGCTCGGCCACTGGAACGAGCCGTGGCGGTGGCCCGCAGGCGCGGCGGCGATCGCGGCGGCGACCTGGGTGGCCGCCAGGAGCGTGCGTTCCGCTGCGGGCGACCGCACCAGGATCCGGCGCGTGCTCGTCTTCCTCGCCGCCGCGATCTACGTCGTGGCACTCGAGGCGTTCTGGCCGCTGGTCACCGGCCAGGACAAGCTGCCGGCGTACCCGCTGGCTGCGATCGCCGCGGCCGCGGCGTGGCAGTACTGGCAGGACCGCCGCGCCACCCGCGGCCGCTCCGCAATGTGGCCGGCGGCGGTGCTCGCCGCGTGGCTCGTCGTCGAGCTCGGCGTCATCGTCGGCAAGGGCCCGATCTGGCGCGACCGCGGGCGGCCGCAGACCGCCCTCGTCGCCGACGTGCTGCGCCTGACCGGCCCCGGCGACTACGTGTTCGACGCCAAGGGCGAGACCGTGTTCCGCCGGCGGGCGTTCTTCCCGGTGCTGGAGACGATCACCAAGGAGAGGATCCGCCGCGGGCTGCTCCCCGACACGATCGCGGAGAGCGTCGTCCGCACGCGCTGCCACGTCGCCGTTCTCGACAGCGCGGGATTCCCGGCGCGCGGGCGCGCGTTCCTCAATGCCAACTTCGTCTCGGTCGGCGCGCTCCGCGTGGCGGGCCACCGGCTCGACCCGACGGCCGGCGCCGGGACGCCGGTGCCCTTCGCCATCGCGATCCCGGGGAGGTACATCGTGATCGCGCCCGGCGGCGCGGCGGTGGGCGCCCTCGACGGCGTGCCCGGCGCCGGGCCGCGCGAGCTCGGGGCGGGGACCCACGAGTTCACGCCGACGGGGGGGGCCACGGGCCCGCTCGCGGTCGTGTGGGCGCGCGCGATCGAGTGCGGCCTGTCACCGTTCGGCGGGCACGGGAGCCGGCCGTGATCCAGACGCTCGCGCTCGGACCGACCGATCGGCTCCTCGTGCTCCTTCCCCACCCCGACGACGAGAGCGTTGCGGCCGGCGGCCTGCTGCAACACGCGCTGGAGGTCGGCTCCGAGGTCCTCCTCGCCTTCTTCACCGACGGCGACAACAACCCGTGGGCGCAGCGGGCCAGCGAGCGGCGCTGGCGCATCGGCGCCGCCGACCGCGCCCGCTTCGCGACCACGCGCCGCGGCGAGGCTCGAGCGGCCCTCGAGCGCCTCGGCGTGCCGCTCGCGTCGGCCCGCTTTCTCGGCTTCCCCGACCAGGGGATCACCGACCTGCTACTGCACGGCAACGAGGTGGCCTACCGGGCGGTGCGCGACGCGATCGCGTCGTGGCGGCCCACGGTCGTCGGAAGCCCGTCGCTCCTCGACCTCCACCCCGACCACAGCGCGCTCGCGGTCATGACCGAGCTGGCGCTCGCCGAGCTCGGGCCCGCGATCCCGCTGCGGCGCCGCTTTCGCTACTTGGTGCACAACCCGCGCCTGCGCTCCCGCGTGCACGAGGGCTCGCTCGTCCTCCCGCTCGCCGAGGCGCAGCGAGCCGGCAAGAAAGCGGCGATTGCATGTCACCGGACACAACTCGTCCTGCGCGGCTCGTGGCTGCTCTCGTTCGCTTCCGACGACGAGCGCTACTACCTCGACGAGCCCGCGCCCGGCATCGAGGCCCACCCGGTCCGCGGCCGTCGTGACGGGGAAGGTGCGGTGGCGATCGATCTCGCCTCCACAGCGCACCTGCGCGCGTTCGGCCGCCGCACCGTGTGCCTCGTCGGAGGCGGCGGATCGCCCGGCCGCTGCACGGCGGCGCTGCCGGACCGCTCCGGGACCGTCGTGGTGCGCGAGCCGCGCGACGGCGCCGCCCTCGGCGAGGGCGAGTTCCGCGGGTCGCACGGCTGCGGATCGCTCGTGCTCCCGGCGGAGCTCGTCCCCGCCGCGCCGTTGTTCGCAAAGGTCGAACACGCCCACGGCTTCTTCGACGAGGCCGGCTGGCGGGAGCTGGCCGCCCCGCGCTGACGCCCGCCTCGGGCGCTAAACTTCTGTTCGGGAGCGACGACCGTGACGGCCCATGCTGCGCTTCGGACCGAGGGACGGAGCACGCCGCCCGCGGGGCGGCCGTGACCCGTGGCCGGCCCGTGGCCCGTTTCCGCGCGCCCGTCCGGGTGGAGCACGGTCGTCACCTGCGCGAGCGTGGCCCGGCGCTGCGCGCCCTGCGGCCGCGCCGGGTGCTCGACCTGCTGCGCCGGGTCGGCGAGCTGCTCGAGACGGTCGTCGAACCCGAGATCGCGGGCTGGAGCGTGCTGGTGGCGTTCACCGCGGGGGAAGGCCTCGGCCTCAACCGGGCGTTCCTCCTCCTCGCCGAAGGCAAGCTGCTGCGCGGCTGGTTCGGCGTCGGTCCGCGCAACCGGGAGGAAGCGCGCCAGGTGTGGTCGGAGATCCGCAGCACCGGGGCGGCGCCGCTGGTCCGGCTCGCCGAGCCGGACCGGTCCGTGATCGAGGCTGAGCAGCGGCGGCATGCCTCGACGCTGGCGTCGCTCTCGCACGCCATGTCCACGGAGTGCGGCATGTGGCGGCGCGCGTTCATCGCCCGCGGCAACCACCCCAACCCTTGCGTCCGCCACTGGACTGCCGTGCTTGACTCCCGCGAGCTGGTCGTCGTGCCGCTGATGGCGAGCGGTCAACCCTGGGGCGTCGTTCTCGCCGACAACTTCGTCACCCACGCGCCGATCCATCGCAGCACGTTGGAGGCCGCCGAAACGCTCGCCCACTACCTGCGCTCGGCGCTGGAGCGCACGCAGCTGTTGCAAGAGTACCAGCGGGAGCGGCGGCGGCGGCTCGCGGCCGATCACGCCACGGCCCTGCTCGAAACGGCGCGTACGCTGGCGCACGACCTCAAGAACCCGCTCGCCATCGCCGGCGGGATCGCGCGCGAGTTGCTGGCGGCGCCTCCGCCGGACGCCGAGACGCTGGCGCGGCGGCTCGGCATCGTGGCGGCCGGCGTCAGCCGCGCCGAGCAGCGCGTCGGCGAGCTGGTCGACGGCCTGGCGAACCGGGCCGATGGGATCGTCCTGGAGCCGGTCGACGTCGGCGCCGTGGCCGGTCGGGTCGTCGAGGCGTTCCGCCCGCTCGCTATCAGCCGCAACGTTCGTCTCCTCTGCTACCACCCCTCACGGCCGGTCCTCGCGGCGGCGACCAAGACGTCGATCGAACGCTGCCTCGAGAACTTGGTCGCTAACGGCCTCCAGGCGCTGGTCGGCGCCTGCGGCGAGATCCACGTCGCGGTCCGCGAGGAGGCGCCGTGGGTCCGGCTCGAGGTCGCGGACAACGGACAGGCGTTGCCTGGCGCGCTGCGCTCCGACCCGTTCGCCGGCGGCGTCACGACCCGCCGGGGAGGGAGCGGCCTGGGCCTGGCGTCGGTTCGCACACTGGCCGAAGCGATGGGCGGGCGGGTGGAGTACGATGAACGGGAGCCGGGATGGGTGCGCTTCACCGTGGTCGTGCGGAGGTGGTCGTGACCGTTGCGCGGGTGCTGTTCGTGGACGACGAGGAGGGGTTCCTCGAGCTGTACCGCTCCGCGTTCGGCCGTGAGGGGTACACGGTGGAGACGGCGGCCACCATGGACGAGGCCCGCGCCCGGCTCGCGCGCGGGGGCGTCGACCTGGTGGTGCTCGACATCCGTCTCGGCGAGAGTTCGGGGCTCGAACTGTTGCGCGAGATCAAGGCCGCCGACGCCCGCCTCCCGGTCGTGCTCTCCACCGCGTACGCCCGCTATCAGGACGACTTCTCCTCGTGGCTCGCCGACGCCTACATCGTCAAGTCGTCCGACCTCGGGGAGCTCAAGCGGGCGGTCGCGCGCTGCCTGGAGACGACGTCGTGATCCCGATCGTGATGGCCGGCGGGTTCGGTACGAGGATCCGGCCGCTCTCGGCCAACCGCCCCAAGCCGATGCTTCCGGTCGTCAACCGTCCGATCCTGGAACGCGTCTTGAGCCAGATCGCCGGCTTCGGCATGACCGAGGCCGTGCTGCTGACGTACTACGACCCGGAGAAGATCCGGAGCGCGTTCGGAGACGGCTCGCGCCTCGGCTTGCGGCTCCACTACTGCAACGGGGACCAGGACTACGGCACCGCCGGCGCGGTCGCGCACGGCGCCGACCAGGTGCCGGCCGACGAATATCTCGTCCTCTCCGGCGACGTGATCTGTGACTTCGCGCTCGACGGCCTCATCGCCGCGCACCGCGAGCGCGCCGCGATCGCCACGATCGGCCTCACGCGGGTCGCCAACCCGCTGCAGTTCGGGATCGTGATCGTCGACGGCGACTCCCGCGTCCGCCGCTTCCTCGAGAAGCCCACCTGGGGCGAGGTCTTCTCCGACACCGTCAACACCGGCATCTACGTCCTCGACGCGACCGCGCTGTCGCAGGTGCCGCGCAGCGAACCGTTCGACTTCTCGCGCGACCTCTTCCCCCGCCTGCTGGCCGCCGACGCCAGGCTGTTCGGCCACATCATGGGCGGGTACTGGCGCGACATCGGCGACCCCGAGTCCTACCTTGCCGCGCACCGCGACTACTTCGACGGGACGCTGCGCCTGATGCCGCCGGGGACGCTGCAGCAGATCGGCGGCAAACCGCTCTGGATCGAGGGCTCGGCCGAGATCGACCCCAGCGCCGAGGTCCGCGGCACCGTCGTGATCGGACAGGGCTGCAAGGTCGGCGCCGGGGTGCGCCTCGAGGACGTCGTGCTCGGGCCCGGCACGGTGGTCGAGCCGCGCGCCGAGCTGCGGCGTTCGGTGGCGTGGGAGGAGGTGCTGGTCGGCGAGGGCGCCCGCATCGAGGGCGCGGTGCTCGGGGCGCGGGTGCAGGCGCGCGGCGGCACCGTCGTCGAGAAAGGCGCCGTCGTCGCCGACGACACGGTGCTCGGCGAGGAGGTCCGGGTCAAGGAAGGGGTCAAGATCTGGCCCGCCAAGGTCGTCGAGGACCACTCGGTCGTCTACTCGAACCTCGTCTACGCCGAGCGCTGGCGCACCTCGGCGTTCGAGGAAGGGGCGGTGACCGGCCTGACCAACCTGGAGCTGACGCCGGAGGTCACCGCCCGGCTCGGCGCCGCGTACGGCACGCTGTTGCAGCCGGGAAGCACGATCCTCACCGTGCGCGACGATCACCCGGCCTCGCGCATGTTGCGGCGCGCGTTCGTCGGCGGGATGAGCTCGACCGGCGTCAACGTCGTGGACCTCGGCGTCCTGCCGGTGCCGGTGATGCGTCACAAGCTCGAGGGGTTCGGCGAGGTCGGCGGCGTGTCGTTCCAGCAGGTCCAACTGGTGCGCGGCATGACGTCGCTCCGCTTCTTCGACGACCACGGGCTCGACATCTCGACCGGTTTCGCGAAGTCGGTGGAGCGCGTCTTCCTGCGCGAGGAGTTCCGGCGCGCCCAGCACCAGGAGATCGGCGTGATCTTCGAGCACCCGCGCCTGGTCGACTTCTACGCGGAGTCGTTCCTCAAGGCGCTCCCGGTGGCGGAGATCCGCGCGCAGCGCACGCGCGTCGTGGTGGACTACGCGCACTCCGCCGCGGTGGTCGTCCTCCCCCGCCTTCTCAGCGAGCTCGGCTGCGACGTCATCACGCTGAACGCGCACACCGGGGGGGTCCACGAGGCCCTGCTCGCGAGTGAGATCGCGCTGGCGCGCCAGCGCCTCGCCAAGATCGTCGCCTCGCTCGACGCCGACATCGGCGTCTGGCTGCACCCGAGCTGCGAGCGGATGGTCCTGGCGGACCGCCAGCAGCACCTGTGGGCCGACCTCGACCTCGTGGCCCTGATGGTGGCGGCCGTCTGCGCCGCCCAGCTGCCGCCGAGCGAGATCGTGCTCCCGGCGTACGCGCCGTCCACGTTCGAGACGGCGCTGGTCGGCGCCGGGCACAAGGTGCGCGAAACGCTCTCGGCGCCACGGGCGTTGATCGAGGCGTCGCGGCAGAAGGGCGTGCTGTTCGCGTCCGCCGGGGAGGGCGACTTCATCTTCCCCGGCCTCCACCACGCCCCCGACGCGCTCTTCGCGCTCGGCAAGCTGCTCGAGCTGCTCTCGCGCGCCAAGCGCACGTTCACCGAGATCGCCGCGACGGCGCCGACGGTGCCGGTGGGACGGGCGACGGTGGCGTGCCCGATGGAGCGCAAGGGCGAGGTGATGCGGCGCTTCGCCGAGATCGTGCAGGGCCGTGAGACCTCCTACCTCGAGGGGATCAAGGTCGGCGTCGACGGCGGCTGGATCCTGTTGCGCCCCGACCGTGTCGCGCCGACCCTGCACGTGCACGCCGAGTCGGCCACCTCCGAGGCGGCGCAGAAGCTGCTGCGCTCGTACCGGGACGAGGTGCAGCGGCTGGTGCGGAGCGCCTGAGCCACGATGCCGCGGCTGACGTTCCTCTGGCACCTGCACCAGCCGCAGTACCGCACGGCCGACGGCGTCGTGCACGCCCCCTGGGTGCTGCTGCACGCCGCCGGCGAGTACCTCACGCTCGTCAACGCCATCGAGAGGTCGGGGCTGGCCGGCCAGGTGCTCAACCTCACCCCGGTGTTCCTCGACCAGCTCGCGGCGTACCGCGACGGCACCGCCCGCGACCCGCTCCTGGAAGCGCTCTCCGTCCCCGCCCGCGAGCTGACGCCGGGCGCGACGCGGGAGCTGCTGCGCTGGGGGTTCCTCCTCCACCCCAACCAGCTCAACCGCTTTCCCCGCCTCGCCGAGCTCGCGGCGCTGGCGGACGGAGGCTCGACCGAGGAGGTGGCGCGCCGTTTCACGGCCCAGGACCTCAACGACCTCCAGGTGCTGCTCGTGCTCGCCTACGCCGCGCCGAACCTCGACCGCGAGCCGGAGCTCGCCGGCCTCGCCGGCAAGGGCGCCGGGTTCGGCGAGAGCGCCCGGCGGCGCACGACCGCCTGGCTGCGCGCGTGCCCGGGGCGCCTCCTCGACGCGTACCGCCGTCTCGCCGCGCTGCCCGGGATCGAGATCGCCACCTCGCCATGGGCGCACCCGATCATCCCGCTGCTCATCGACACCCGGATCGTCCGCGAGTCGTGGGCGCCGCACGCGGCGCCGGCCGCGCCGGCGTTCACGGCCCCCGACGACGCCTCGGCCCACCTTCGCGCCGGACTCGAGACGGCGCGGTCGTTCGGCTTCGCGCCGGCCGGCTGCTGGCCGCCCGAGGGCTCGGTGTCGGAGGCGGCGGTGGCGCTCTACGGCGAGCACGGCGTGCGCTGGCTGGCGACCGACGAGGGGATCCTGGCCGCTTCCCTCGGACGGAACCTCTCGGGCGAGACCGGCGTCGGCGACGAGCTCTTCCGCGCCTGGCGCCTCCCCGCAGGCGGGCCGGTGCTCTTCTTCCGCCATCGCGGCCTCTCCGACTTCGTCGGGTTCCAGGCCTCGCGCTTCCCCGACGAGGCCGACGCCGCCGCCGAGTTCGCCGGCCACCTGCGGCGCACCGCCGCCCACCTCGGCCCGGACGCCGGCATCGTGATCGCACTCGACGGCGAGAACCCGTGGACGAGCTACCCGCAGGGCGGCGCCCGGTTCCTCGCCACGCTCGCCCAGGAGCTCGGGCGCTCCTCGCAGCTGCAACCGGCGACGCTCGCCCAGCGCGCCGAGGACGAGCCCGCCCGCCCCCTGGCTCACCTCCACCCCGGCTCCTGGATCGGCGGCACGTTCGCGACCTGGATCGGCCACGAGGAGAAGAACCGGGCGTGGGAGACGCTGGCGCGCGTCCGCGCGCTCGGGGCGGCGCGCGGCGGCCGCTCCTGGCTCGCCGCCGAGGGGAGCGACTGGTGGTGGTGGTTCGGCGACGACAACCCCACGCTGCTGGCGCCGCTGTACGACGAGCTCTTCCGCGCGCACCTGCGCGACGCGTGCCACGCGGCCGGCATCGCTCCGCCGGTGGAGCTGGCCGCGCCGATCCGATCGACGACGACCCGCCTCGTCGTGCCGCTCTCCCTGGCCTGGCCGGAGCCGGTGCTCGACGGCAAGACGACGAGCTACTTCGAGTGGTCGGTGGCGACCTGGGTCGACGCCCCGCCGGCGGCCAAACGCCTGGCGCGCGTCGCGCTACGAGCCGGCGCCGAAACGCTCTGGCTGCGCGTCGAGCCGAGGCGGCACGCCGGACCCCCGGTACCGCTGCTGGTCACGATGGTCGCGCCGGGAGCGAGGGCGGCATGGACGCTGCCCGACGAGCGTCCGGACCGTTGCGCGGTCAGTGGTGTGCTCGAGGCCGCGCTGCCGCTGCCTCACGGCCGGCGCGTCGAGGTCATGCTCGCGATCGAGTGCGGCGGTGAGCGCCTCCCCGCGGAGGGGATGTGGCGGCTGGAGCTGGTCGAGGTGGACGAGGCATGACCGGGGCCGTGGCCATCAGGAGACAGGAGTAGCCCATGTCCGAACTACGCTTCGACCCGATCCGGCGGCGCTGGACGATCATCGCCACCGAGCGTCGCTTCCGCCCGCACGAGTTCAAGCGCCCCGGTCCCGACGCCCCCGGCGACGTGGGCGCCTGCCCGTTCGAGTACGGCAAGGAGGGCGCCACCCCGCAGGAGATCTTCGCCATCGCCCGCACGCCCCGCCAGCCCAACGAGGCCAACTGGCAGGTTCGCGTGGTGCCGAACAAGTTCCCGGCG
>JAKAFI010000042.1 GCA_021818005.1 Acidobacteriota bacterium
ACCTCAAACCGGAGAACATCTTCCTCCTCGCCGACGGGGGCGTGAAGGTGCTCGACTTCGGCCTGGCGCGCCGCGACGAGGCGCCCGACACGCCGACGCCGGAGGAGGAGACGCTGATCGGCACCGCGGTCTACATGGCGCCGGAGCAGATCCTGCGCCGGCCGGCCGACGTCCGCACCGACATCTTCGCGCTCGGCGTCGTCCTCTTCGAGATGCTCGCCGGCAGCGGTCCGTTCGCCCGCTCGACGGTGGGGGAGACGATCGGCGCGATCCTCACCGAGGATCCGCCGGCGTTGGTCCCGCGCGGAGGCGCGGCACCGCCGGCGCTCGAGCGCATCGTGCGCCGCTGCCTTGCCAAGGAGCCCGAGCAGCGGTTCCAATCGGCGTACGACCTCGTGTTCGCCCTCGGCGAGGTCGCGGCACCGCACCCGACGGCGCGCCCGGCGCGCTCGGAGTGGGTCGTGCGGGCGGCGATCCTCCTCGCCGGCGCGCTGGCCGGGGCCGCGGTCACGGCGTTGCTCTTCCTGTGGCGGTGACCGGGCGGCCGCAGGGGCGCGCGGGCGATCTGGACAGAGACGCGCTATCATGAGCGCCGCACCGTGCGCCGGGCCGCGCCCGTCGGGCGCGCCTGGGGCACGGCGGGAGACGCCGGCCACCGTGACACCCCACCCGTACGCCGCCCGCTGCGCCGCCGCGCTCGACGAGGCGCTCGCCGCCGCTCCGTTCTACCGGGGGTGGCGGGAGCGCGACCCGGGGCCGACGCGGCCGGTGGCGGAGCGGCTCGCCGCGCTGCCGGTGCTCTCGCGCCGGGAGTTGCGGGCGCACGTGCCCGACGGCTTCATCAGCGGCGGGAGCCGCGCGCGCGACGGCTTCGCCTCCGGCGCGATCGAGATCGTCTCCACGAGCGGCACGACGTCGGAGCGCGCCGCCGTGGTCTGGCACCAGCCGTGGTGGGACGCCTCGCTGCGCGCGGCCGCGCGGCTCAACCCGGCGCTTGAGGCGGTGTACGGCGGCGCCTACCGCGAGGCGGTGCTCACGTCGCCGATGTGCACCGGCAACCTCTGCCACGTCGGCGAGCTGCCGGCGGCGGAGCGCACCGTCGGGAACATCCTGTTCCTCAACCAGGAGCTCGACCCGGCGCGCTGGGGCGAGGCGGGCGCCCGGCGGATGGCCGCGGAGCTGGCGGCGTTCCGCCCCGACGTGCTCGAGGCGGACCCGGCGTACCTCGCGGCGCTGGCGCGGGCCTGCCGGCACGCGGGGGTGGCGCTGCACCGGCCGCGGTGCATCGCCCTGACGTACGAGTTCCCCTCGCGGCTGCACCTGCGCGAGATCCGCCGCGCGTTTCCGGGCGTGCCGGCGGTGAGCTCGTACGGCTCGACGGAGACCGGGCACGTGTTCATCGAGTGCGAGGCCGGCCGGCTGCACCAGAACACCGCGACCTGCCACGTGGAGATCCAACCGCTGCGGGCCGGGCGCGGCGACCCGCGCGTCGGCCGCGTCCTGGTCACGACGCTCGGCAACCCGTGGTTCGCGCTGCTGCGGTTCGACGTCGGCGACCTTGCGCGCCTCCACGACGGGCCGCCGTGCGAGTGCGGTCGCGGCGACGGCCTGACCCTCGCGGCGATCGAGGGGCGCGTACGCGACCTCACGTTCGACGGCGAAGGTCGTGCCGTCACCGTGCGACAGGTCGACGACGCCCTCGCCGCGATCGAGGGGCTGCTCGGCTACCGGGTCGAGCAGGCGGCGCCGACGCGCTACCTGGTGCGCTACGTCGCCGAGCCGGCAACCCCAGCAGGCATCGCCGACGAGCTCACCGCGCGGTTGCGTGCCCTCTACGGGCCCGGCGCCGAGGTCGCGGCCCGGCGCGAGTCGGCGCTGGCGCCGGAGGGGTCGGGGAAGTACCGCCTGGCCGGCACGGTCGGGGAGTGGAACCCGGAGGAGCTGTTCGCGTGAGCGCGCCGCTGCCCGAGCCGCTGGCGCACACCCGCGCCGACTTCCCCCTGCTCGAGCGCGAGATCGACGGGCGTCCGATCGCCTACCTCGACAGCGCCTCGACGGCGCCGAAGCCGCGCGCGGTCATCGAGGCCGTGCTCGACTGCTACCGGCGTCACACCGCCAACGTCCACCGCGGCGTGCACGTGCTCGCGGAGGAGGCGAGCGAGGCGTACGAAGCCGCACGCACGGAAGTGGCGTCGTTCCTCAACGCCGCGCCGGACGAGATCGTGTTCACCCGCAACTCGACCGAAGGGGTCAACCTGGTCGCGCACGGCCTCGGGCTCGGGGGCGACGACGAGGTGGTGGTGACCGCGCTCGAGCACCACTCCAACTTCCTCCCCTGGCGCGCGGCGGCGCGCGCCGTCGCCGTCGGCCTCGGCGACGACGGCCTGCCGCGCTACGACGAGGTCGAGCGCGCGCTGTCGCCGCGCACGCGCCTGCTCGCGCTCGCCCAGGTCCCCAACACGACCGGCGTCGTCGCGCCGGTGGAGCGCTGGGTCGCGCTCGCGCGCGAGCGCGGCGTCCCGCTGCTGGTGGACGCGGCGCAGAGCGCGAGCCACCTCCCGATCGACGTGCGCGCGCTCGACTGCGACTTCCTCGTCCTCTCCGGCCACAAGCTGCTCGGCCCGTCGGGGATCGGGGTGCTCTACGGCAAGCGTGAACGGCTCGCGGGGCTCGCGCTCTACCAGACCGGCGGCGGCATGGTGCGCCGCCACACCGACGAGGGGTTCACGCCGCACGAGGTGCCGCAGCGGTTCGAGGCGGGCACGCCCAACATCGAGGGCGCGGTCGGGCTCGGCGCCGCGGTGGGCTACCTGCGCGCGCTCGGCATGGAGGCGGTGCGCGCCCACTCGCTCGCCCTCGGCCGCCACCTGGTCGAGGGGCTGCGCGAGATCCCCGGCGCCCGGATCGTCGCCGGCTCGGCGCCGCTGGAGCGGCGCATCGGCCTGGCGGCGTTCACGCTCGCGGCGCCCGGCCTCGGCCAGGAGGCGATCGCCCGCCTGCTGTGCGATCGCTACGGGATCCTCCTCAGCGGCGGCTACCACTGCGCCCACCTCCTGCACGACCGCCTCGGCCTGGACGGGACGGTGCGGATCTCGACGCACGTGTTCAACACCCACGCCGAGATCGACCGCGCGCTCGCAGCGCTGCGCGAGATCTCCGGATGGTGAGCGCGCTCGGGCGGGGGCGCCGCGGACCGGCGCCGATCCACCTGCTCGCGGGCGGGTGGGGGAGCCGCCGCGCCGGCGCCGACCCGCTGCTCGCGGCGGCGCTCGCCGAGGCCGGCCGGCCGCGGCCGTCGGTCGCCTACCTCGGGGTCGCGAGCGACGACGACCCCGGGTTCTTCCGCACGGTGTCCTCGTGGCTGACGAACGCCGGGGCGGGGGAGGTGCGCCTGGCCGCGCTCGCCTCGCGGCGCGCGCGGCCGGCCGCCGCGCGCGCGGTCCTCGAGGGGGCCGACGTCGTGTTCGTCAGCGGCGGCGACGTCGAGGCGGGGATGGCGCTCCTGGCTGAGCGCGGCGCGCTGTCGTGGCTCGCCGAGCTGCACCGGGGAGGGACGCCGGTCGTCGGCCTGTCGGCGGGGAGCATTATGCTGGCGCGCTCCTGGGTGCGCTGGCCCGACCCCGACGACGACGCCGGCGCCGAGCTGTTCCCTTGCCTCGGCGTGGCACCGCTGCTGTGCGACTGCCACGGCGAGGCGGACGGGTGGGAGGAGCTGCACGCGCTGCTCGCGCTCGCCGGCGACGGGGTGGGGTACGGGATCCCCGCCGGCGGCGCGCTGCGCGTCGCGGCCGACGGCGCCGTGCGCGCGCTCGGCGCCGCCGCGGCCCGGTTCGAGCGCCGCGCCGGCCGCACCACGCGCGCCCCCGACCTGCTCCCGGCGTGAGCCCGTCGTGCGGGCCCGGCGCCGCCCCGGCAGCGCCCGCCGATCGATCCAGTCCAGCCCTGCCGCGAGTCGCGCCGGCGCGGTACCATTGGCCATGCCACGCACCGATCAGTCGCTGGTGGAGTTACTGACCCGTAGCCCCTTCGGAGCTGCCGGCGAGGCCGCGGTGCGGCAGGTCGCCCCGCTGTTCGCGGCGCAGAGGATCAAGAGGGGCGAACCTGTCTTTCTCGAGGGAGACACAGGGGGACGCCTGTTTCTGGTCGGAGCGGGGAGGCTCAAGGCGTTCCGCACCCTGCCCGGCGGGCGCTCCATCACCGTGTTCATTCTCTCGGCGGGCGACTGCTTCGGCTTCGTCCCACTCCTGGACGAGGGACCGTTTCCGCTCTCGGTCTCCGCTCTCGGCCCCTCGACCGTGTACGTCCTCAGTCGCACAGGTCTCGTGCCGCTGCTGCGAGCCAACCCCGAGGTGGGCCTGGCGCTGATGGGATACCTTGCGCGTCGCCTTCGCGGTTGCGTGGATCAGGTGGGGCAGATCGGGAGAAAGGGCGCGGCCAATCGGGCGGCCAACGCCCTCGTCGCCCTGCTTCCGTCACCGGAGCAGGAGTCGGGCGTCGCCGATGTCGTCCTCCCGTTCAGCCAGCTGGAGCTGGCACGGACCCTGGATGTTTCACCGGAGAACCTCTCTCGGGCGTTCTCGCACCTGCGGCGGATGGGCGTGATCGAGCGGGCCGGCCCGCGGCGTTTCCACATCCGCGACGTCGGAAAGTTGCGGTGTGTGGGGGAAGCCGACTGACCGTCCGGACCTGAGTAGGGCCACCACTTCGACACGGCGCGGAGCGCCGCCGGCGGTGGCGGACAGCACGACCCCAGGGCCGCCAGCCGAAAATCTTGCCGTTTGGCAATGACACGAGATTGGCAGGACCCTACTTTCCCTGAGACACGTGTCGCTCCTGCGGGCGCTCCCAAGTGCCGAGGGCTTGGCGGGAAGCGGTGGGCACGGAGGCAGGGGCGAGGCCTCCAATCGAAAATCAGGGCCGGTTGAAGGCTGATTCGCTTCCGGCTTGTGAAAGTGAGGTGTAAGACAAGACGAACGGGTGACGAACTTGTGAATGCGGGAGTCTGCTCAAAATCGAACACTGGCAAGGAGGAAAGAAGGATGAGCGTTCTTCGCTGTGTTGCATCGACAGCTGTGGCAGTCGGAGCGGTGGTCGCCCTGGCGACTGCGCCGCGCGCGAACGCCGCCGAGCCGACGTTCAATTTCGAGGTCAAAGGGCAGGTGTATTCGGAGACCACCGACTTCGGGACGGGGGTGGATCGGACGGGTTCCAGGACCGACCTCCACTTCCAGCGGTTGCGGCTCGTCGTCACCGGGATGTTCGACGACACCTACGGTTTCAAGTTTCAGACCTGCGGCAACTGCGGCACCTCCAAGCAGGGGGCGCTCGGCTACGCGCTGACGGCGCAGGGCGTCAGCGAGGACGACCGCGACGTCCGCATCATCGACGGGTACGCCATTGCCAACTACTCCGAACAGTTCAACCTCAAGGTCGGCCTCACCAAGATTCCACTGACACGCGCGAACCTCGATGACTGCTTCGCGCCTCTCTCGCAGGACCGCTCGATGTTCTCCTACACGGCGTTCGGCAACTCCGCGGCCAAGTTCAGCCGCGACATCGGCGTGGTCGCGTGGGGCGGCTTCAACGACGACAAGCTGCGCTACTTTGCGGCCGTCTTCCAGGGCCGTGAGGGGATCACCCAAACCGTCAACCCGTTCGGCGGCGCGACCGTCGTGTCGTCGCCGCAGCCGAAGAGCACGCTGGAATTCGTCGGCCGCATGCACTACGCCTTCCTCGACGCCGAACCGGGCGCCGGGTACCAGGGCTCGTACCTCGGCGACCTGAAGGTGTTCACGATCGGCGGCGGCCTCGCCTACCAGGGCGATGTGGCCTATCGCGACGTGACCGCGACCGGGGTGGTGCAGGACAACAGCACGGTCAACTACAAGGCGTACGCGGCCGACGTCATGTTCGAGTACCCGACGAAGGTCGGCACGTTCACCGCGACGGGACAGTACCTCAAGCTCGACTTCGACGACGCCTACAAGACCAACTTCAACCCGGGCGACCGCCTCGTCGACATCGCCGGCCTGAACGGCCAGAAGAACGGCGGGTTCGTCAAGGCCGCCTACATCCTCCCGGTCAAGATCGGCAAGGAAGGGAAGCTGCAGCCGTACGCCCTCTATGAGGACTGGAAGTTCGCCTTCCTGCTCGGGGTCACGAACCAGAAGATCAAGCAGACGGGCGGCGGCATCAACTATTACATCCACGGGCAGAACGTCCGCTTGACGGCCGAGTACCTCAAGACCGACTTCGGCACGGCGACCGGGTTCGTCGGTGCGCGCATCAACCCGACGACCGGCGCTCCGATCGACAAGCTTAAGAGTTACAACACGTTCAGGATGATGTTCCAGGTCGGTGCGTTCTAGTCGAGCGACACGGATCGGGCACGCGAGAAAGGAAGGCAGCTCATGATCAGACAAGTGACGTTGGTCCTACTCGTGGTCGCGCTCTGTGGCGTGGCCGCCGCCATCGCCGCCCCGGCGCCGCAGTATTCGGGAAAGGTCGTGGCGGTCGAGGAAGGTACGGTCAAGATCGCGATCCAGGGCGAAAAGCCCGACTGGGTCCGGAAGAACGCGGGAGTGAAGTTCGCCAACGGGGTCGGCAAGGTCATCGAGGTCTCGGCCGCGGATGCCACCCCCGTCGTGATGACGGTCAAGACCAAACTCGCCTCGACGATGAAGGTCGACGACGTCGTCACGTTCGAAAAGGGCCGATCGATGGCGGGGTGTTGACCGCCACCGGCGATCGGCAAGCGCCATGACCAGACCGCTGTTCGTCAGCCTCGCCGTGGCGGCGTTGTCACTCGCCGCCACGGCCTTCCCCGCGCCGGTGGGGCTCGGGCGCGACCAGACCATCGCGGCTCGGCCCAAGGCGACCTCGATCGCCGAGCTCGCCGCGCGCTACGACTCCACGCCCTGCGTCGAGTGTCACGAGGACATCCACAAGGAGTGGGCGCAATCGCTGCACTCCCACTCGCTGTTTGGCACCGGACGGACCGCGGCCACGATCAGGACCACGATCCTCAACGGTTTGATGGAGTGGCCGGCGTCGGGAGTGAAGAGTCCCAAGGATGTGAGGGTCGAGCACTTGATGGGGTGTGCCAAGTGCCACCTGCCTCAGCTCTCCGAGGCGACCGATGCGGTCGCGCAGGAGATCGTCACGAACATCTTCGCCTGGCAGCAGGCCGTCGAGGAAGGAGACACGGCGAAGGCCGACGCCGCGAAGGCCACGCTGTCGTCGCTCAACATCGGCTGTCTCCTCTGCCACAACCGCAACGCCATCACCCACAAGTGGTCGGACGGCTACCCGCGGCCGGACACCGTGTACGGCCATCAGGACGGCGACCACCCGGCACCCGGCTTCCCTCACATGCACTCGAGCCCGGTCATGGGCGAATCGATCCTCTGCGGGCAGTGCCACGGCCTCGGGCCAAACCTTGAGCTCGAGAACCCCACGCAGTGCGCCACGGCCTACGCCAGCTACCTGTTGGCCTATGTCCCGGAAGGCGGCGACAAGACGTGCCAGCAGTGCCACATGCGGGACTCGAAGCTCGGTCACAACATGCAAAGCTACCGCTCCCCGGTCATGGCCAAGGCGGCCGTGGACATGCAGGTCGACGCCGAGGCCGTGGTCTGGCGTGACAACACCACGATCCGGCCCAAGGCCACGATAAGGGTCGCTCTCACCAACCACGCCGGCCACGGCATCCCCGATGGTTGACCGACGCCCAACCGGCTGGTCCAGTCGGTGACGGCGAAGGACAAGAGCGGCAAGGAAGTGTTTCGGGCGGAGCGGATCTTCATGCCGGTGCCGCAACGACTAGGCCGCGGCCGGAGCATGGGTCGCGGGCCGTACGAGAAGAGCGGCATGCTGGAAGACTCGAGCCTGCCGCCGCTGCGGACGGTGAACTCCACGTACGAGATCTTCTTCCCCTTCGTCGAGAAGGAAAGCGACGAGGGCACGGTGCGAACGTTTCCGAGCGACCAGTTGGAGATCCAGGTCCAGCTCTGGTACCTCCCGTTCGGAACGATGGACGACGACGCCTTCCTGTGGTCAGAGGTGAAGAGGACGGTGTCGCTCGATCTTTCAGGGAAGTGAGCGTGAGGGGGGCCGGCGGAGCGCTCATTGCCCCGGCCGGCCCCCCGCACGTGCGGCGGGGCGCACCCGGATCCGGCCATTGCTCGCGGCAGCGCAGGCGTCTCGCCATGCTCCTCGTTCTGCTCACTGCGGCGTCGGCGTGCCGGCGCGGGGGTTCTGCAACCGAGGCATGTCTCGGCTGTCACCGCGACATCGAACTCGCCTCCCGCTCGCATGCCGGCTGCGTCTCCTGCCACGGCGGCGATCCGGCGGCCGGCGATCGGGTGGCCGCCCACCGGGCCATGCACATCGCCAGTGACAGCTCCGATCCGCAGCGGTGGCAGCTCGCCTGCGGCCGCTGCCACGGCGACGAGGTGGGGCGGGTCACAAGCAGCCAGATGTTCACCAACGCCGGCATGATCGCGGAGATCCAGGCCACCTGGGAGGGAGAGCGGCCCGGGACGGTCTTCGCCGCCCGCGACGAACGCCAGTTCGCTCCCGCTGGCACCGGCCTGGTGCAGAGCTCCGTCATCGGGCTCGACAACCTGGCCGGCGAACTCTACCGGAAGTTCTGCTCGCGTTGTCATCTGGCCCGGGCCAACGTCGACCCTGCGTCGCCCGGGCATCCCGACGGGTGCGCCGCGTGCCACTTCCCGTTCGGTGACGCCGACGCGTACCAGGGCAGGGACGCGACGGTTCGCGGCCACGGCCCCCACAGCGCGACGCACGCGCTGCAGGGCCTCCCGCCGATGGCCGCGTGCGAGCGCTGCCACCACCGCAGCGGGCGAACGGCGCTGTCCTACCAGGGACTGATGGATGGGAACAGCGCCCTTGTCCCGACGCAGGCGGGACGCCCCGGCCCGGTCGCAGGCAGTGACGGGCGCTCGTTCGCGCACATCGCACCCGACGTTCACTTCGCGGCCGGGATGGAGTGCATCGACTGCCACACCTCGCGCGAGGTGATGGGCGACGGCTACGCGAGCGCCGGGATGGAAGGCCAGCTCGAGATCCGTTGCGAGGACTGCCACGGCAACGGCACGGAGAGGCCGCGTACCGCGGTGTTCGGCCGCGAGAGCGACGCCCCGATCAGGGAGTCGCGCCAGTATGCGCGGCCCACCCGGCCGGGGGTGCGCGCGGTGCTGACCGCGAAAGGGCGGCCCTACGCCAACGTCTTCGAAGATGGGGGACGGGTCGTCCTCGTGACGAAGCGCACCGGCACGACGTTGCCCAGCCCGATCATCACGGGAACTCCGGCCCACACGGTTGTAGGGCACGGCCGCCTCGAGTGTTCGGCCTGCCACTCCCGCGCCGTGCCGCAGTGCTTCGGCTGCCACACCAGCTACGACCGGCGGGAGGAGAGCTGGGACTTCATCAAGGACGAGGACAGTGCCGGGGCGTTCCATGAGACCGAGGATGTCCGCACGCTGTACCCGTTTCCTCTGGCGGTCGACGGCCGCGGCAAAGTCGCGCCGGTGACGCCGGGCTGCCAGACGTTCGTGACCGGGATCGAAGCAGACGGGCGGCGCTCGATGGAGGAATCCGTGGCCCGCTACAAAGGGAGGGCACAGCTGCGCTTCGTACCTTTTTACGCGCACAACACGGGACGGCGCGCCGTCGGCTGTTCCGAGTGCCACGGCAACCCGACGTTCCTGGGGTTTGGCCAGTACATCCTGGAAGGAGGCGACGTTCACAGCACCCTCCTCTGCGAGCGCAACCGGAGCAAGGCGCTCGACGGCTTCCTGGCGATGGAGAACGGCCGGGTGGTTTCCCACGCGGCGATTGCACGGGACGGCGCCCGGCCGCTGACGCACGAGGAGGTCCTTCGCACGCTCGGTGTGAACCTGTGTCTCGCCTGTCATCCGAGGTCCGATGATCCGATCTATCGAGCGAGGCTCGATCATGGCGCGCTGGACGACCCCCTGCATCGTCGCCTGCTGGCTGCTGGTCGCTGATCCGGCCGGCTGGGCCGCCGGCTTGGGGTCCGGTCGCCGGGATGGCGCGTCGGCGGCGTGCGTTCGCTGCCACGAGCCGGAGGCGAAGATCCTCACCGGCGTCATGGCTTCGCGTTCCGGCGAGCGAGCGTTCGCCGATCGCGCCTTCGGCAAGGAGGGGAAGCGCTTCTTCGCCGAGTCCTGCGGCGGTTGCCACGTCACCGCCTGCGCCGACTGCCACGGGAAGGAGCCGCACAGCGGCGCGCGCCCTGACGACGGCGTGTGCCTGCGCTGTCACCGCGGTGACTCGGCCGGCTGGGAGTTCGAGGGGAAAGCCGTGCGCGAGGATAACGTCCGCTACCGGCGGGGGGCGACATCACAGGGCGAGCCGTTCCTGCACATGCTCCCCGACCTGCACTTCGAGCGCGGGATGACCTGCGCCGACTGTCACCCGATGAGCTCTCTCCACCTCGGAAAGCGCGGGGCGAGAACGTGCCGCGGCTGCCACCGCTCGGTTCCGGCCAGGAGCCCCGAACACGCGATCGCCCGCCACCTGGAAACGATGGCATGCGTGGCGTGCCACGCGGCCTGGTCCTCGCAGGAGTACGGGACCTTCCTCATCAAGACCGCCACCGCGGCCCAGGACGAGGCGTTCGCCGCGCTGCCGACGTGGGGACCGTGGCGGAAGAGCGCGCAGCTCAAACGCCAGGACGCTCCTCCTCTGGGGCTCAACGCCGAGGGGTTGGTCGCGCCGATCCGGCCGCGGTACGTCCTCTTCGTCACCGATCCGGCCCGCGGCTGGGAGAACCGGCTCGTCGCCGCCGAGTGGCGCGCGTTCGCGCCGCACACGGTGCGCCGGGGCGGCGTCGCCTGCGGCGGTTGCCACGACAACCGGAGCCGCTTCATCCTCGAAAGCGACGCGGACCGTCTCTACCTCCTCGACAAGGACGGGTTGCCGATCCGCTCGTACTGGAACCGCGAAGGTCAGCGTGTCGTCAACGGCGCGTTCTTGCCCGCAGGACGTTTCGCAGCGATGAACCGGCGCACGCCGGAGTTCACACGTCAGGAGGTCAGGGAATGGCAGAAGGTGCTCGAACACGCCGCGACGCGCTCAAGGCGATAGGTCTCTGCCTCGCCGCCGGAGCGGGCGTGTGGCGGTTCCTCACGCCCCGCTGGGGTTCGCGGGGGAGGCCGGTCACGTCGCCGATCTCGGTCGCCGCGGAGGAGGTGCCGCAGGACGGGGCGCTCGTATTGCCTGAGTCAGGCATCGCGATCGTGCGGCAGGGGACCGCTTGGCTGGCTCTCGACCTCGCGTGCACGCACCTTGGCTGCACGGTCAGCGCCAACGAGAGCGGGTTCGCGTGCCCGTGCCACGGCAGCCGCTTTTCGAGCACCGGAGAGGTCATGGCCGGCCCCGCCCCAAACCCGCTCCGGAGGCTCAAGGTCGAGGTCGAGCGCGGGACCGTTCGCGTGTTTCGGTGCGACGACCGACGGGGAGAGAGGCCAGGCACGGCGGCCGAAGGGATCCGCGGCTGATGGTCAGGGATCTCATCCGGCACCTCTTCCCGCGGGCGGTGGCCAGCGATACGCTCCGGTTCACCTATACCTTTTGCCTCGGAGGCCTCGCGCTCACGTGTCTTCTCGCGCTGGCCTCGACGGGGTTGCTCCTCCTCTTCTACTACAACCCTTCGCCCGCCGAAGCGCACGCGTCGATTCAGTTCCTCGAGGGCTCGGTGTGGGCCGGTGGCTATCTGCGCAGCCTCCACAGGCTCGCCGCGCACGCGCTGTTGATCCTGCTCGGCCTGCACACGCTGCGGGTCATCCTCACCGGCGCTTTCGAGAACCCGCGCAAGCTCAATTGGGTCGTCGGCTGCCTGCTCCTGTTCGCCTGCGTGTTCGAAGCGTACACGGGATACCTGCTGCCGATGGACCAGCTCGCGTACTGGGCCACGGAGACGGGGATGGCGCTGCTGCGAACACTCCCCTTCGGCGACTTCCTCCGCAGCCTCCTGGTGCCCGATGCGGTCGGTGGACCGCTCTCACTCCTGCGTTTCTTCGCACTCCACGTCGCGGTCGTTCCCCTCGCGGTGTTCAGCCTGGCGATGCTGCACTTCTTCGTCATCCGCCGGCAGAAAGGGCTGCTCCCGTACCTGTGAGGCGCTTCGTCCCATGCTCCCCGCACCTCTTTCGTCCGCTCGGGCGCTCGCTCCTCCTCGCCTCGACGGCGTTGCTGGTGCTGGCCGCCGTGTTTCCGGCACCGCTCGAGATCGCCGCGGATCCCGCGGCGCCGCCCAACCCCGCCAAGTCCGCGTGGTTCCTGCTCGGGGTCCAGGAGCTCGTCAGCTGGGGAACGCCGGTGATCTACCTGGTGATGCTCGTGGCGCTCCTCCTCGTCGCGCTGCCATGGCTTTCACGGCGGCCGGTCGAGGTCGCGCGATGGTTTCCGCCGGCGCATCGAGCGCTGGACACCGCGGTCGTCGTCGGATTCGTGGGCTGGATCGTGCTGACTGCGATCGGCCTATGGTTCAGGGGCCCGGGTTGGCGCCTCGCCTGGCCTTTCTGATCGCGCCGGTCCTCCTGTTCCTGGGAGGCTGCGCGAGAACCGCTCCGGAGGCGCCGGACCGGGGGAGCTGCCGGCCCTGCCATGCGCCCCACTACACCGCCGTGGGCCCCTGCACGTCGTGCCACCGAGGAGACCCGGGCGCGGTGCGAGAGACACTCGCGCACCACCGTTTGATCTCCGGGCGCGCCGCCGAGAACGGGTTGCCCGGCTCCCCGGCGGTGCGGGAAGGACGAGAGCTGGTGAAGGCGCTGGCCTGCCGCCGTTGCCACGTGGCCGGTGGCGCGGGCAACCGGTGGGCGACCAGCCTCGACCGGGTCGTGTGGAGCCGGGAAGTCGGCGGCTTGACGCGATCGATCGAGGAGCCGGTGGAGTTCATGCCGAGGTTCGGCATGGGTCCCCCCCAGATCCAGTCGGTGATCGCCTTTCTCCTGCACGGCGCCGCGCGCGGCCCGGGGGGGGCGGCGTACCAGGTCCGCTTCGCCGCTCGCGGCGGCCCGCCGCGATCCGTTTTCGACGAACGGTGCGGCGGCTGTCACCGCGCGCTGCTGGCCGCGGGACCGGCCGGGATAGCGTCGGCCGGTCCCAACCTCTCGGGCCTGCTCAGCGACGAGTACCCCGCGTCCGCGCCGGGAAACGAGGCGTGGACACCGGCGCTGCTGCAGCGGTGGTTGGACAACCCCCGCTCGCTCAGGCCGCAGACGACGATGCGCCCCGTCCGCCTCGAGGAAGACGAACGGCGCCGCCTGCTGCAGGAGTTCCTCGCGCCCGACCGGCTTGCGAACTCGGTGAGGGCTCCCCGGACAGACCGGGGCGCCAGGTAACGACCGGCTCCTAGAGCTTCGACCAGAAGTCGACGAACACCACGGTGGAGAGGAAGAAGCCGAGCGGCACGTTGACCAGCACACCGGCGGTGAAGGCCCAAAACGGCTTCATCCCGAACGTCAACAGCTCCGCGAAGCGGGTCGAGAGCCCGATGCAGAGGAAGCAGAGCACGAACGCCCACGAGCGCAGCTTCTTGATCGGCGCGATGACGCGCGGCTGCAGGACGCTGTCGAACCAACTGGAGGCGGTGACGAGTTGTCCCAGGGCGAACTTCTGGTCCTGGGTCGTCGCGACCTCCTGCAGCGTGCGCAGATCGTCGCGGCTGAGCATTCCCTTCGCCGTCAGCGTGCCCTTCTGGGTGTCGATGCTGACCCGGTCACGCAGCGCCTCGGGCACCGTGTAGCCGGAGAAGTCGGCGTTGTACTTCACGCCCTGCAAGCTGCCCTGCGCCTTGGTCACGCCGACGTGGCCGGCCGGCGGCCGCGCCGCGACGAAGCTCATGATCACGGAGGCGGCGAAGAAGCCGATCACGAACTTCGGGAAGCGGTCCCAGATGATGCCGGCTCCGACCGCTCGTTGCGAGGCGTCCTTCTTCTCCCAGAAGACGACCGAGACGACGGCGAGGATCAGGCACCAGATGCCGATCCAGATGTCGCGGCCGATCACCTTCATCAAGGTGAACGCGTTGATCGGGGCGTCGCCGAAGCGGGTGGCGAGCTCGGCCACGACCGCGAAGCCGGCGGCGTCCGCGAACTCGGAGGTGCCGACCCAGGCGCCGGCGACCCCGGGGGCGATCGTGTTCGGCACGAGATGCTTGAGCGCCACGGTCAGGGTGAGGATCATGACGATCGCCCAGACCGTCACCACCGCGATCGCGATCGAGATGTGGTCCTTCTTGGCGCGCACCGCGCCGCCGACCGCGATCGACGCCGACACGCCGCACACGGCGCCCGCGGCACCCAGCGTCGCGCCGAACTGCGGCTCGAGCTTGAACACCTTGGTGGCGACCAGGAAGATCGTCAGCCAGGTGCAGACCGAGACGATCGTCGCCTGCAGGAAGGCGACCGGTCCGGCCGAGAAGATGAGCGTGAGGGGGAGCGTGGCGCCGAGGAGCACGATGCCGGTCTTGATGTAGTACTCGGTGCGCAGGGCGCTTCTGACCCACTCCGGGACCTTGAACAGGTTGGAGATCACCAGGCCGACGAGGAGCGCCAGCAGCGGCGCCTCGATGTTCAGGTCCTCCATCACCTTCCAGCCGGAAATGATCGAGATCAGCAGCGAGCCGACGAAGAGGGTGACGAAGCCGGGGATGAACTGCCGGAGCTTTGCCCCCATGATCCCCATCGAGATCACGAACACGACCGCGAACATCAGGAAGATCACCAGGTACCCGCCAGCGTTCTTGCCGAGGTCGGCGAGCGCGCCGCCGGCCGTGGTCCACTTCGAGGGCGTGACCGCCCAGCCCTTGATGCTTGCCCCGGACCAGAACGTCACCAGCGCCATGACGACGATCCCCAGGCCGAACCACACCGACCACCAGTCCTCGGTCTTCCAGAGCTTTGCCAGCCTGTCGTTGCCCATCGTTCCTCCTCCACCCTGTGGCGGCATCGCCGCGCACCGTTCGAGGTGCAACGGCCATGCCACACCAGCGACACGGCGAAACAGCAAGTAACCTATTTGAGACAAGTACGTTGCAATGGGTCGTGGCGGGTACCCGGAACGATCGGCCGTCGCGGGCGTTTCGCGACCGAAACGGGAGGCGAACGGTCAGGACGGCGACGCGGCGGCGTTGGTCTCAGGCGCGGGCGACCTTGGCGCCCGCGGCGACCGGCTCCGTGTGGATCAGCGACGGCCCCTCGAGCACCTCGTACTCGGCCTCGGCGAACATCGTCCGGCAGGCGGCGATGTCGAGGCCGCGCCCGTGCTCGGTCGTGGCGTCGGTGTCGCGCGGGTTGGGGCCCACCTCGGCCCAGAACATGTTGGCGCCGGAGGCGGCGCCGAGGACGTTGGGCTCGTGCGTGCAGTTGCCGATCAGGAACCGCCCCATCGCCAGGCGCGCGACCGCGACGAGGTAGGCGAGGCGCAGCTCGGAGATGCAACCGTGGCGCGCCAGCGCGGTCTCCGGGATCGGGATGCGCCGCATCGCGCCGGAGAAGCACGGTCCGGCGGCGCGGTGCAGCAGGATCTTCTCGACGATCTCGTCGTCGGTGTGCTCGGGGCCGACCGGCTCGACGCAGGTGCCGAGCTGCAGCCCCGCCTCCTTGATGACGCGGAACGTGCGCAGCCGGCG
>JAKAFI010000043.1 GCA_021818005.1 Acidobacteriota bacterium
CCTGGGGCCCGTCACCCTGGTAGAGGCCGAGCTCGGGACCGGCCGCACCCACCAGGTCCGCGTCCACCTCGCGTTCCTCGACCACCCGGTGCTCGGCGACGCGGTCTACGGCGACCCGGCCACCGATCCGTTCTCGATCGGACGGCTCGCGCTGCACGCAGCCGTCCTCGCGTTCGTGCACCCGGTCACCGGCGAGCGGCTCTGCTTCCGCCAGGACCCTCCGCCCGAGTTCGGCGCTCTGCTCTCGCAGCTGCGCCGCCGGCCGCACGCTCCCGCCGCACCCGCGCCGGGGCATCGAGGTCCACGAGCAGGCGCAACGGCCAAGCCGCCGCGGCGCCCGCATAGGCCACCCCGACCCGCGGCAGGCGGCGAACCCACGCCGACCGGCACGCGAAGCCGTCCCCGGCCAGCCACACCTCGCCGCCGGCGGTGAGGTCGGCGCCGTCGAGCGCGCGGTCGATGCCCAGCCCGCGGCACAGCTTCGCCGGCCCGTCGAGGCGCCCGGGGGTGCGCGCCGCGATCGCCTCCTCCCCCGCGACGGGCACCGCGCCGCGCAGCAGGACCGCCTCGGGGACGCCGGCCGCGCGCGTCACCACGTTGGCGCAGTGGTGCAGCCCGTAGGTGAAGTAGACGTAGAGGTGGCCGCCCTGCCCCCACATCGTCTCGTTGCGCCGCGTCCGCCGGCCGCCGTAGGTGTGCGCCGCGGGATCGCGGACCCCGAGGTACGCCTCCACCTCCACGATCCGCGCGGCCACGGTCCCCTCCGGCAGGCGGCGGACGATCAGCTTCCCCAGCAGATCGCGGGCGACGCGGCGGGTCGGGCGCTGGTAGAATCCCGCTTCCAGCGGCGAGAGCACCGCCAGCGCCGTGGCGGAGAGGGGCGTTCCCATGAGTGCTCGTACGGTTTGCGTCACCGGAGGCGCGGGTTTCATCGGCTCCCACGTGGCCGACGCGCTGCTCGCGCGCGGCCACCGCGTCGTGATTGTCGATGACCTCTCCTCCGGGCGCAAGGAGAACGTGCCCGCCGCGGCCGAGTTCCACCGCCTCGACATCCGCTCGGGCGAGGCCGCGGCGCTGATCGCCGACGCCGGCATCGAGGTGTTGGTGCACCACGCCGCGCAGATGGACGTGCGCCGCTCGGTCGCCGACCCCGTCCACGACGCCAGCGTCAACATCCTCGGCACCCTCAACCTGCTCGAGGCCGGGCGCAAGGGCGCACTCCGTCAGGTGATCTTCGCCTCCACCGGGGGCGCGATCTACGGCGAGCAGGAGCGGTTCCCGGCCGACGAGACCCACCCGACTCGGCCGCTCTCCCCCTACGGCGTCGCCAAGCTCGCCGTCGAGCGCTACCTCTACTTCTTCCACGCCGAGTACGGGCTCGACGCTGTCGCCCTGCGCTACGCCAACGTCTACGGCCCGCGCCAGAACCCGCACGGCGAGGCCGGCGTCGTCGCGATCTTCCTCGATCGCCTGCTCTCCGGCCGGGAGGCGACGATCAACGGCGACGGGCTGCAGACGCGGGACTACGTCTTCGTCGAGGACGTCGTCGCCGCCAACCTGGCCGTCCTCGGGCGGGCGGGGTTCGCCACCTTCAACGTCGGCACCGGCCGCGAGAGCACCGTGGTCGAGCTGTACGAGCGGCTCGCCGCGGCCGTCGGCGTCGCGCGGCCCGCCGTGCACGGGCCGGCGAAGGCGGGCGAGCAGCGCCGCTCGGTGATCACCTCGGCGCTGATCGGGCGCGAGCTCGGCGCGGCGCCGAAGGTGGCCCTCGAGGACGGCCTCGCCCGCACCGCGGCCTGGTTCGCCGACCGCCGCCGCGCGGGGCAGCCCGCCTAACCCTGGCCCCGGCCGCGCAGACGGTCGATCTGCCGGCGCGCGCGCTTCTCCGGCCGTCCGCTCCCCCGCGCCGGCGCCGGCGCCGGCGAGAGCCGTTCGAGCCGCCGCAGCTCGACCTCCTCCGCGCTCGGCGGCGGGGTCACGTCCTCGTACAGCTCGCGCGCCAGCGCCTTGGCCACATGCGTGTCGCGGACGGCACGGATCACGAGGTCGCGAGCGCGCCCGGGGCCGAGCGTCACGCGCAGGCGATCCCCGGCTTGCACGAGCCGGTGCGCCTTGGCGCGCGCTTCGCCCACCTCGACCTTGCCGCCGTCGCACAGCTCCTTGGCGTGCGACCGCGTGCGTGCCAGGCACGCGACGTCGAGCCACACGTCGAGGCGGACCCGCTCGCTCACGCCGGGATTGTAGACCGCTACTCGGCGCCCGCGCCCTTCCCCTGATACGCGACCGTCACCTGTGTCTGGGCGCCGACCGCCACCGCGACGACCTCGACGGTGCGCGCCCCGTCCGCCGTCGCGGCCTTGAGGGGACCGGCGGCGCCCGGCCTCTCGACCTCGAGGCCGGCCCCCTTGAGCGCCGCCTCGTAGTGCGCGAGGACCTTGGCCGGGGGATCGGCGGTCGAGAACGTCTCCGTCCCCTTGAAACCGTCAGCGGTCTTCTCCCGCATCGACGCCGTCGTCTTGGCGCCGGGGTACGGCGGCACCCATGCCGGCAACGGCTCGCCCTCGCCGCCGAACGCCAGCGAGCCCGTCTTGGACTCGACGCGGAACCCTTCCTTCCCCTTGGCCGCGTTCCCCTGGAAGGTGACCTCCTCGCCCTTCTCGTTGCTGAACTTCAGACGGCCGTTCTTGATGTCGGCCGCGTTCATCGTGATCTCCTCACCGGTCTTCTTGTTCCTGATCGTCACCGTGCCGGCGGCGTCGTCGCTCGACACGATCTCGAGCTCGGGGTTGGCCGCGACCGCGAGCTTGGCCGCGAACACCGCCGGGTTCTTCTTCGCCGACTCGGCGAACCCCTTGAGCTTGTGCACGCCCCAGTACCCGGCGACGGCGAACAGGACCACGCCGATGACGATGATCCCGCCGCACCCGGCCACGATCCAGACCAGGGGGCTCGTCTTCTTCGGGGCTGCCGGCGGCTGCGCGACCGGCGCTGACGGCGGTACGTTGGTTGCCATGCCTGAACCCTCCTCCGGGAGCCCGGTCTCCCGGGCTCGCCGTGTGCTGCAGTTGTTGCCGTGATGATACCGCGTCTCGTGTCGGGACGCCACCCGGTTGCAACTCGGGTCCGGACTCGGGACAATGAGACGCGGTCACGACGACCGGGAGGGTGCGATGAGCGACAAGGCGTACAAGAAGATCGAGGTGGTCGGCTGCTCGAACGAGAGCGTCGAGCGGGCCGTGGCGCTCGCGGTGGGCAAGGCGGCGCAGTCGGTGCACGGCCTCTCCTGGTTCGAGGTCAAGGAGATCCGCGGCGCCATCGCTGACGGCAAGCCGGTCGAGTGGCAGGTGACCGTGACGCTCGGGTTCAAGCTCGACTGACCGCGCCCCGCCCCTGCCGCGGCCGTGCGTCCGGCGCCGCCCTCACCCCTCGCCGCGACGGGCCACCGCGAACAGGTCGGCGATCACGCCGTACGCCGTCGTCGCCAGGTCGGGACGCTCTTCCGCAACCGTGAACGTTCCGAGGATGTCGGTGACGAACCGGATGATCGACCCCGTCCCCTCGACCCGCGCCAGCGCGTCGTCGGCGGGCAGCTCCTTCGCCCGCACGCGACCGCGCACCCCGTCGGGTTCGCGAGTAAGCTCGCACACCATCTTGACCCGACAGGCGTGCGCGCGCGCCGCGGCGATGCGGGCGCCGGTGGCCGCGGCGACGCTCTCGCGTTCGACCTGCTCCGGGAGGAGCTCCGCGCCCATCAGGGCGTTGGCGAGCACCGCGAGCTTGACCGCGGCGTCCCACCCCTCGATGTCGTCGGCGGGGTCCGCCTCGGCCACGCCCGCCCGCTGCGCGGCCGCGATCGCCTCGGCGAACGATGCTCCCCGCTCCATCTCGCCGAGCATCACGTTCGTCGTCGAGTTGAGCACGCCCTCGACGCGCGCAATCGTGTTGCCGCACAGCCCGTGGCGGGCGAGCGAGAACACCGGCGTACCGTCCATCACGGTCGCCTCGTAGAGGAGGGCGCAGCCGTTCGCGGCCGCGAGCGCCGTCAGCTCGCGAAACGCCCAGGCCAGCGGCCCCTTGTTGGCGGAGACGACGTGGCGGCCCAGGGCCAGCGCCCGGCGCACGTGGGCGATCGCCGGCTCGCCGCGGCCGGCGACCGACAACGGCGACAGCTCCACGAGCACGTCGTACTCGAGCGCGGCGATCGCCGCCGCGGTGTCGAGCGCGGCGAAGCCGGCGCAGCCCGAGGTGAAGCCGCCGTGCTCGGCGAAGGCGGCCAGCGCCGGGGCGAGGGCGATCCCTTTGGCGTCGGCGAGCGCCCCGTGCGACCCCGTCGTGATCCCCACGACCGCGACGTCGAGACCCTCGAGCCCCGGGTAGGCGTCGCGGCTGGCGAGGATGCCAGCGAGCGTGCGCCCGACGCGGCCGAACCCGGCCACAAGCAGCCGCAACGGCGGTCGTGCCGTCACCGGCCCGCCAGCGCGGCGACGCCGGCGAGCAGGCGCTCGACCTCGGAGCGGGTGTTGTACATCGAGAACCCGGCGCGGAGCACGCCGCCGCCCTCGGTCAGCCCCAGCACCTCGATGGCGCGCGCGGCGTAGAAGTCCCCGTCCCACACGAGGACGCCGCGCTCGCCGAGCGCCGCGGCGGCCGCCTCCGGCCGCACTCCCGCGATCGTGATCGAGACGGTCGGCGCCCGTCGCCGCGAGGAGAAGTCCGGCCCCCATCCCGCGACCCCCGGCAGCCTCGTCGCGTTCTCCCAGTAGAACGACGCCAGGTCGTGCTCGTGGGCGCTGATCGCGGTCATCGCCGAGACGACCCGCTGCCGCAGCGTGTCGCCCTCGCCCCACGACGCGATGTATTCGACCGCCGCCTTGACCCCGGCGATCGCCGCGTGGTTGAGCGTCCCGGTCTCGATGCGGTACGGCGCGGCCTCCTCCTGCGTGCGCAGCCGGTCGGTCCGCAGCCGTTCGAGAAGGCCGGGGCGCGCGTAGAGAATGCCGACATGCGGCCCGTAGAACTTGTACGCCGAGCACAGCAGGAAATCCGCGTCGAGGGCGACCACGTCGAGCGGGAAGTGCGGCGCGTAGTGCACCGCGTCGACCAGGAGCCGGGCGCCGGCGGCCCGCGCCAGGTCTCGCGCCAGCGGTACGTCGTTGACCGTGCCGAGCGCGTTCGAGGAGTAGCCGATCGCGACCAGGCGCGTCCGCTCCGTGACCTGGCGCCGCATGTCGTCCGCGTCGAGGCGACCGTTCGGGAGCAGCGCCACCTCGCGAACGCGCATGCCGAGCTCGCGCAGCCCGAGCCAGGGGCCGCGGTTGGCCTCGTGGTCCAGCTCGGTGATGACCACCTCGTCGCCCGGCTGCATCTCGCGGCCGAGGGCGTGCGCGAGCGCGAAGTTGAGCGTCGTCATGTTGGCGCCGAACGAGATCTCGCGCCACGACGGCGCCCCGAGGAACGCCGCGACCGTGGCGCGCGCCGCCTGCAGCATCCCGTCGGACTCGCGCGACGTCACGAACGCGCCGTGGGTGTTGGCGTTGCAGGTGCGGTAGTACCCCGCCACCGCGTCGATCACCTGGCGCGGGACCTGCGACCCGGCGGGTCCGTCCAGGAACGCCAGCGGCTCGCCGCCCGCCTGGCGCAACAGCGCCGGAAAGTCGTCACGGCACCGTGCGACCTCGCTCGCCGAGAACATCATCGTCCCTCCCGCACCCGCCGCGGGCGCTCGTGCGCCCGCCCGGCTGGACCGCCAGGATAGCGCTGCCGGCTGCTTGCGCGCACCGTCTCGGCGGGCTAATGTCGGGCCACGCGGAGGTGACCCGGCCATGCCCCCCCGAACCGACGTCGCGCGCTTTCGCACCAACCGGCAGGAGGAGATCGACAGCGCCGCCATCTACGCTGCGATCGCGAAGATGGAGACGAACGAGAAGCTCGCCGAGGTCTACCGCCGCCTCGCCGCCTCGGAGGAGGCGCACGTCGGCTTCTGGGAGGGCAAGCTGCGCGACGCCGGCGCGCGCGTGCCGGCGCGGCGCCCGAGCCTGCGCTCGCGCGTCATCGTGTGGCTGTCCCGCCGCTTCGGCAGCCAGTCGGTCATCCCGATGATGGCGATGAAGGAGCAGGCGGGGCGACACGACTACGACGACCAGCCCGACGCCCTCGCCGCCAACCTCCCGGCGGTGGAGAGCTCGCACGCTCGCCTGCTTTCGACGATCTCGCACGCCCGCGGCTCCGGCATGGAAGGCGGCCTGCTCGCGCGCCTGGAGGGCCGCCACCGGGCGGTCGGCGGCAACGCCTTGCGCGCTGCGGTGCTCGGCGCCAACGACGGGCTCGTCTCGGTCCTCAGCCTCGTGATGGGCGTCGCCGGGGCGCACTCCTCCAACCACGCGATCCTCGTCGCCGGCCTCGCCGGCACGCTCGCCGGCGCCTGCGCGATGGCGATGGGCGAGTGGCTCTCCGTGCAGAGCGCCCGTGAGCTGGCGATGCGCCAGATCGCGATCGAGCGCGACGAGCTGCTCGCGGCGCCCGAGGAGGAAGGCCAGGAGCTCTCGCTCATCTACCAGGCCAAGGGCCTCGACCGCGAGGAGGCTGACGCCCTGGCGGCGAAGCTGATGGGCGATCGCGACAACGTTCTCGACACCCTGACCCGCGAGGAGCTCGGCCTCGACCCGGCGGAGCTCGGGGGCTCGGCGTGGGAGGCGGCCGTGACCTCGTTCTTCCTCTTCTTCGCGGGCGCGATCGCCCCGGTGGCGCCGTTCATCATTTTCTCCGGGCAGGCGGCGGTGATCGGCAGCCTGGCGGCGAGCGGCGCGGCGCTGTTCCTCACCGGCGCGACGATCACGCTGATGACCGGCCGCGGCGTGCTCTTCTCCGGCATGCGCCAGCTCATCATCGGGTTGGGGGCGGCGGCCGTCACGTTCGGCATCGGGCGCCTGATCGGCGTCACGGTGGGGTGAGGAGCGCGATGGCCAAGGACGCTCCGGCGACGGTACAACCGATCTGGCTTGCGGTGGCGCTGGCGCTCGCGGCGGCCGTCACCGGCGTGGCCCTGGTGCGGCAGTCCCCTCCGGCGCCGCTCCCCCTCGACGCCCCGCCGTCGATGTTCTCGGCGGCTCGCGCCGATGCGGTGCTGCGCGAGCTGGCCGGCGACCAGAGGCCGCACCCGGTCGGGTCGGCGGCGGACGCCGCCGTGCGTGCCCGTCTCGTCGCGCGGCTGCAGGCGCTCGGCGTCCCGACCGCCGTGCGCACGGTGTTCGCCTGCTCCGGCGCCGCGCCGGTCTGCGGCACGGTCACGAACGTGATCGCCCGCCTGCCCGGCGGCTCGGGACCGCGCGTGGTCATGCTCACGGCCCACTACGATTCGGTGGCCGCCGGTCCCGGGGTCGCCGACGACCTCGCGAGCGTCGCCGCGCTCGTCGAGATCGCGCGGGCTCTGCAGGCCGGGCCTCCCTTGACGAACCCGGTCGTCCTCCTGATCGACGAGGGTGAGGAGGCGGGGCTGCTCGGGGCGGAGGGGTTCGTCGCCTCCGACCCCCTCGCCAGGCAGGTCGGGGCGGTCATCAACCTGGAGGCGCGCGGCACCGGCGGGCCGAGCCTCATGTTCGAGACCAGCGACGAGAACGGCTGGCTGATCGATGCCTACGGCGGCTCGGTGCGGCGGCCGGCCGCTCTCTCGCTCACCTACGAGGCGTACAAGCGCCTGCCGAACGACACCGACCTGACGGTGTTCAAGCGCGCCGGGATGGCGGGGATGAACTTCGCCTTCATCGGCGAGGTCTCGCACTACCACACGCCGCTCGACGACCTCGCCGACCTCGACCTGGCGAGCGTGCAGCACCAGGGGGAGAGCGCGCTCGCGGTGGCGCGGGCGCTGGGCGAGGCGGAGCTCAGCCACCCCCGACCCGGCCGCTCGGTCTACCAGGACCTCCTCGGCGTCGTCCTGCTGCGCTGGCCCGCCGGGCTCACCGCGCCGCTGGCGGCCGGCGCCGGAGCCGTGGTCCTCCTGTGGCTGTGGCTCGCGGTGCGCCGCGGCGAGCTCACGCCGGGCGAGGCGCTGTGGGGGCTGGGCGGCTTCTTCGCGGTCGTGCTCGCCGCGGTCGCGGCGGGCCTGGTCGTCACCCGGGCGATCGAGGCGCTGGCGCGGACCTCTGACGTCTGGCGCGCCCATCCCCTGCCGACCGTGATCTCGCTCTGCTGCGCCGTGCTGGCGGCGGGCGGCGCGGCCGCGAGCCTGGCGGCCCGGCGGGCCGGCTTCACCGGGCTGTTCGCCGGGACATGGCTGGGATGGAGCGGGCTCGCGGCGGCCGCCGCCGTGGCCGCCCCGGGCGCGAGCACGATGTTCCTGATCCCGCTGCTCGTCGCGGCCGTCGCGCTCGCCGTCCTCGCCGCCGTACCGCGCGGCAGGCGCCACGTTCCCCTGGCGGCCGTGGGGCTCGTGCCGATCACCGCCGCCGCGTGGACGCCGCTCTCGTTCCTCCTCGCCGCCACGTTCGGGCTCGGGCGCGGGGTCGCCGTCTCGGTCCCCGTCGCGATGGTGCTCACCAGCTTGGCGCCGCTGGTGGCGCTTCCCCAGGCGTGGCGGCGCCGCCGGGCGGTCGCGCTCACCGCCGTCGCCGGCGTGGCGGCCGCCGCCGCGGTGGCGGCTTCGTTCCTGCCCAAGTACTCCGCCCCGAGACCGGAACGACTCTCGATCACCTACGCCGAGGACGGCGAAACCGGCGCCGCCCGTTGGCTCGCCGGCGGCCCCGGCGCCCCGCTCCCCAACGGCGTGCGCGCGGCGGCGCGCTTCGCCGCGAACGCCGTTCGCCCCCTCCCGTTCTCGCCGCGGCGCGAGTACGCGGCGCCGGCGCCCCCGCTCGGCCTGCCGGCGCCCGAACTCGTGATCGTCGGGTCGCAGGCGGTCTCGGGCGGGCGGGTCGTCTCGGCGCTTCTGCGCTCGGCCCGCGGCGCGCCCAACCTCGCACTGTTCCTGCCGCCCGGGGCGCCGCTCGTCTCGGCCAGCGCCGAAGGACGGCCCGTCCACCTCGGTCGTGCGCAAACCGCTCCCAGCGGCTTCCGCCGCCTCGCGTTCGTGGCCGTGCCCGCCGCCGGCGTCGCCCTGACGTTCGTCCTGCGGGGCAGCGAACCGGTCGCGGTGTTCGTCGCCGACCAGTCGTCCGGCCTCCCCACCGCCGGCCGGGCGCTCCTCGCCGCCCGCCCTCCCTCGGCCGTGCCGAGCGACGGCGGCGACACGACCGTCGTCTGGCGCTGCGCCCGCCTCTGATCGCGGCTGGCACGCCGCCCCGTACGGCCGGCGCCTTCGCTCGTGGCCCGGGGGTTGACATCGGCCGACCCCTGAGGATATAACCGTATCGTCGGTTTAAACGACCGGTTAGTTTAGGAGGACGATGCGAGCCGACCGAGTCACGCAGCGCAGCACCGACGTGCGGGCGCGGATCATCGAGGCCGCCGGAGAGGTCTTCGCCGAGTCCGGCTTCGGCGGTGCCACCGTCGACGAGATCGCCCGCAGAGCCGGGGTCAACAAGGCGATGCTCTACTACCACGTCGGCGACAAGGCCGAACTCTTCGCGGCGGCCGTCACCTCCAACGTGCAGCGCATCCGCGCCGCGGTGGAGACCGCCGTCGCGCGCAGCCGCGGGCCGCGGGCCAGGTTGCGGGCGATCCCGCGCGCGTTCGCCGCCGCCGCGGGGGAGCGCCCCTACCTGCCGCAGCTGATGCTGCGCGAGATCGCCGCCGGCGGCGCCAACCTCCCCGGGGCCGCGATCGCCGAGATCGCCGGCGTCATGCGGCTGACCGCGACCACGCTCGCCGACGGCGCGCGGGACGGCAGCTTCCGCCGCGTCAACCCGTTCGTGACCCATCTCATGTTGGTCGGGGCGCTGATGTTCATGGCCAACGCGCTCCGGCTCAAGGAGCGTTTCGCCAACCTGCTCCCGTTCCCGGCCGGCCAACCCGGCGACCTCGAGGCGCTCTCCGACGCGATGGTGGCCATCGCCCTCGACGGAATCGCGGTGAAGAAGGCCTGAGGAGGCCGCCATGCCCAGAGCGCTCGTTCCCCTCGCCGTTTCCCTCGCCGCCCTCGCCGCGCTCGGCTGCGGCGGGAGGAACGATGGCGGCGTGATTCACGCCTCCGGCCACATCGAGGCCACCGAGGTGCGCCTCGCGGCCAAGGTCGGCGGCCGGTTGCTCGCGCTGCCGCTGTGGGAAGGCGACCGGGCCAAGGCCGGCGCCGTGATCGCGCAGCTCGACACGACCGACGCGGCCAACGACCTCGCCCGCGCCCGGGCCGAGTTCGACGCGGCCGACGCCCGCCTTCGCCTGCTCCTCGCCGGCTCTCGCCGCGAGGACGTCGACCGCGCCCGCGCCAAGCTCGCCGGCGCCGAGGCCGACCTCGCGCAGGCTGCGCTCGACCTCAAGCGGCTCGAGGGCCTCGCCGACCGCGGCACCGCCACGCTCAAGGCTCGCGACGACGCCCGCACCCGCAAGGAGATGCTCACCGCCGCCCTCGACGCCGACCGCGCGCAGCTCGCCGAGCTGATCGCCGGCCCCCGACCGCAGGAGATCGAGCAGGCGCGCGCCCAGCGCGCGGCCGCGGCGGCGGCGATCGCGGCGATCGAGCAGCACATCGCCGACGCCACGGTCACCGCCCCGAGCGACGGCCTGATCACCCAGCGCGTCGCCGAGCCCGGCGAGGTCCTGGCCCCCGGGGCGCTGCTCTATGTGCTCACCGACCTCCTGCACCCGTGGCTCAACGTGTACGTCGACGAGCCCTCCCTCGCCCGCATCCACCTCGGCGACCCGGTCACCGTCCGCGTGGACGGCAGCAACCGCGAGTTCACCGGCAAGGTCACCTTCGTCGCCCAGGTGGCCGAGTTCACGCCGAAGAACGTGCAGACGCCGGAGGAGCGCGCCAAGCTCGTGTTCCGCATCAAGGTCGGCCTCGACAACGCCGCCGGCGTGTTCAAGCCCGGCATGCCCGCCGACGCCTACTTCGGCGCGGGGAAGCCGTGAGCGAGCCGGTCGTCTCGGCGCGCGCCCTCGCCGTCCGCTACGGGCGGGTCACCGCCGTCGCCGGGCTCGACGTCGAGGTCGCGCGCGGCGAGGTGGTCGGCCTGATCGGCCCCGACGGCGCCGGCAAGACGTCCACGCTGCGGGTGGTGGCGGGGCTCCTGCGGGCCTCGGCAGGCAGCGTCTCGGTCCTCGGCCGTGACGCCTGGGCGCACCGCCGCGGCCTCCACCACCGCCTCGGCTACCTCGCGCAGCGCTTCGCCCTGTACGGCGACCTCACCGTCGACGAGAACGCCGAGTTCTTCGGCAAGCTGCACGGCGTCGAGGGTTGGCGGCAACGGCGCGCCGACCTGCTCGAGCGGGTCGGCCTGGCGCCGTTCCGCGCTCGCCAGGCCGACCGGCTCTCCGGCGGCATGAAGCAGAAGCTCGCCCTGGCCTGCAGCCTGCTGCACGCCCCCGAGATCCTCCTCCTCGACGAGCCGACGACCGGCGTCGACCCGGTCACCCGCCGGGAGTTCTGGCGCCTGCTCGCCGACCTCGTCGCCGACGGCCTCACGCTGCTCCTCGCAACGCCGTACCTCGACGAGGCCGAGCGCTGCACCCGAGTCGTCCTGATGCACCACGCCCGCGTCCTCGTGGACGCCGCGCCGCGGGCGATCCCGGCGCTCCTGCCGGGAACGCTCCTCGAGCTCGCCGCCGAGCCCAGGGCGCTGGTCGGCGCGGCGCTCGCCGGCGTCCCCGGAGTGCTCGACGTGCGGCCGTTCGCGGCGCGCTTCCACGTCCGCCTCGAATCGCTCGACGCGGTCGCCGCCGTGCGCGCCGCCCTCGCCGCCGCCGGCGTAACGGTCGCCGGGGCCAACGTGGTCCCGCCCACGCTGGAGGACGCGTTCCTCTACCTGACCCAATCGGGCCGCAGTGAATCGGAGGCCGCATGACAACGCCCGCCCACCTCGATGCAACCCTGCCGCCGACGCCAGCGGCCAGGCCGCCCCGCGCCCACCGCGGCCTGCTCGTCGCCGCCGCGGCGCTCGGCGTCGTTGGCGGCCTGGGCCAGGCGCGCGCCGCGGTCGTGTCGCTGACCGCCGACGCGGCCGCGGAGCGTGCCGTCGCCGCGTCGCACGCGGCGGCCGCAGCCTGGGAGCGCGTGAGCGCGGCCGAGCAGGCCGTCGCCGCCGCCGACGCCGGCGCCCGGCCCTCGATCACCGCCGCCGCGTCGGCCGCGAAGCTCAGCTCGGTGCCCGAGTTCCGGCTGCCGTTCGCCGTCCCCGGCCAGGCGCCGCTCGTGCTCGTCCCCGACATCACGACCGCGTACGCGACCGCCCTGCGACTGCAGCAGCCGATCTACGCCGGCGGCGCGATCGACGGGACGCGGCTGGCGGCCCGCCACGAAGCCGAGGCCTCCCGCGCCGGCCGGGAGCAGACCGCGGCCGACCTGCGCGCCGCGGCGCGGCTCGCGTACTGGCACGCGGTCAGCGGCGCCGCCGCCGTGAACGCGGCCCGCGCCCGCCGCGAGCGCGCCGCGCGGCTGCTCGCCGACACGCAATCCCTCTACGCGGCGGGGATGGCCGTGAACGCCGACGTCCTCGCCGCGCGGGAGCAGGTGGCCAGCGCCGACGTTGCGGTGATCGCGGCCCGCACCGCCGCCGCCAACGCCCTCGCCGACCTCGGCTCGCTGCTGCACCTCGACCCGGGCGACTCGATCGCGCTTGCCGACACCCTCGCCGGCCCCCTCCCCAGCCAGCCGCCGCCGCTCGCCGAGCTGGAGGCCGAGGCGCTGGCACGGCGCCCCGAGCCCGCGGCGGCCGCGGCGCGGATCGCGGCGCTGCGCGCCCGCGAGACGGTGGCCGCGGCGCCGCTGCGGCCGGCGCTGGGGGCGCTGGCCGAGCTCGACTACAACCGGCCGAACCAGCGCTACTTCCCCGCCAGCGACCGCTGGCGGGACTCCTGGAGCGTCGGCCTGTCGGCATCGTGGACGCTGTACGACGGCGGTCGCACGCGCGCCAACGCCGCGGCCAGGCGCTTCGACCGGCGCGCGGCCGCCGACGACCGCGAGGAGCTGCTCCGTACCGTCCGGCTCGAGGTCGCCAACGATCGCCGCAACCTCGAGAGCACCATCGCCGCCGTCGCCGCCGCGGACGCCGCTCACGCCGCGGCCGTCGAGCGCGAGGTCGCGGCCCGCGAGCGGCACGCCGCAGGCCTCGCGGCGATGGTCGAGATCCTCGACGCCGAGGCGCAGCTCGCCGCGGCCGAGCAGCAGCAGATCGACGCCCGCAGCGCGTCGTGGATCGCGGGCGCGGTCCTGGCGCGGGCGCTCGGGCAATGAGCGCGTCAGCCCCTGTCGTGGTCGCCAGCGAGCTGAGCCGCGCGTTCGGTGCGTTCGTGGCGGTCGACCGCGTCTCGTTCGCCGTGCCGCCGGGGGAGATCTTCGGCTTCCTCGGCTCCAACGGCGCCGGCAAGACCACCACGATCCGCATGCTCTGCGGCCTGCTCGCGCCGACCGGAGGGAGCGCCACCGTGCTCGGTCTCGACGTCGGGCGCCAGGCCGCCGAGATCAAGCGGCGCATCGGCTACATGTCACAGCGCTTCTCCCTCTACTCGGACCTGACCGTCGAGGAGAACCTCCGCTTCTGGGGCGGCGCCTACGGCCTCTTCGGCGGCGAGATCGCCGCGCGCATCGAGTGGGCGATCGCCACCGCCGGGATCGAGGCGCAGCGCCGGACGCTCGTGCGCGAGCTGCCCGGCGGCTTCCGCCAGCGGCTGGCGCTCGTCGCCGCCTTGCTGCACCGCCCTCCGATCGTCTTCCTCGACGAGCCGACCGGCGGTGTCGACCCCGAGGCGCGCCGCCGCTTCTGGGACTTGATCGACGAGCTCGCCGCGGGCGGCACGACGGCGTTCGTGACCACGCACTACATGGACGAGGCCGAGCGCTGCCACCGCGTCGCGCTGATGCACGCCGGCCGGCTGCTGGCGCTCGACTCGGTGCCCGCCCTCAAGCGGATCTTCCCCGCCGGGTCGGTCGTCGAGGTCGCCTGCCGCCGCCCGGCCGCGGCGATGGCGGCGATCGAGCGCATGGCCGGGGTCGAGGAGGTGGCGTTGTTCGGGGAGCGCCTGCGCGTGGTGCTGGCCCGGCCTTCCGCCGCCGGCGGCCTCGGCGAGCTCGTGCGCGAGGTGGGCGGTGAAGGCGCCGAACTTACGGCGGTCGACCCTTCGCTCGAGGACGTCTTCATCCACGTGATCGCCCGCGCCGAGGGCAGGGCGGCCTGATGCTCCGCCGCACGCTCGCGATCGCGCTCAAGGAGCTGCTGCAGCTGCGACGCGACCCGCGCACCGCGTTCACCCTGCTCGCCATGCCGGTGCTGCTGCTGTTCATCTACGGTTACGCGCTGTCGTTCGACGTGCAGCACATCCGCCTCGCCGTGGTGGACGAGGACGGCAGCCGCGCCGCCCGGGACGTCACCGACGCGTTCCTCCGCAGCGGGTACTTCGACTTGGTCGGTTACGGCCATGACGCCCGCGCCCTCGACCCGATGTTCGCCTCGGGCGCGGCGCAGGCGGCCGTCGTGGTCCCGCCCAGGTACGGCGACGACCTCGCGGCGCGGCGGCACACGCAGCTGCAGTTCGTGCTCGACGGCTCGGACTCGCAGACCGCCACCACGATCCTCGCCTACGCCCGCCAGATCGTCGCCTCGCTGTCGCCCGTGGCGCGGACCGGCGGGGGTGAGGGCGCCGTCGTCGGCCTCCCGCTCGTCTGGTACAACCCCGACCTCGCCTCCGCGCGGTTCCTGGTGCCCGGTCTGCTGGCGTTCATCATGATGGTCACCGCAGTGATCGCCACCGCCCTCGCGATCGTGCGCGAGAAAGAGCGCGGCACGATGGAGTCGCTGCGCGCCACGCCGCTGGTCGCGATCGAGCTGCTGGCCGGCAAGACCCTGCCCTACCTGCTGGTGTCGTTCGTCGCCGCCTCGACCTCGCTCGCGCTCGCCAACCTGCTCTTCCAGGTCCCGGTGCGCGGCTCGCTCCTCTGGCTGGCGCTCGTGATGTTGCTCTTCCTCGCGGTCAGCCTCGGCTGGGGGATCTTCATCTCGACGCTGGCGGAGACGCAGCAGGTGGCGTTCCAACTCGGCCTGCTCTCCTCGATGCTGCCGACGCTGCTCCTCTCCGGCTTCATCTTCCCGATCTCGTCGATGCCGCCGGCGCTGCAGGTCATCACCCACATCGTGCCCGCCCGCTACTTTCTCGTGGCGCTGCGTGAGATCGTCCTCAAGGGGGCGGGGCCCGAGGTCTGGTGGAACCAGGCGCTCGGCCTGGTCGCGTACGGCACGGTGGTGCTCGGGCTGGCGACCGTCCGGACGGTGAGGAGCCTCTGATGACACGACGTGGTCCGTGGTCCGTGGTCCGTGGCCCGTGGCGCGATGCGGCGCGGCCGCTGCGGCGGTGCGGCCTGGGTCTGGCATGAGGACCCTCCTCAACATCCTAATGAAGGAGCTGCTGCAGCTGCGGCGCGACCCGAAGATCCTCCCGATCCTCTTCATCGCGCCGGTGTTCCAGCTCATCATCCTGGGCTACGCCGCCACCACCGACGTGCGTCGGGTCGAGCT
>JAKAFI010000044.1 GCA_021818005.1 Acidobacteriota bacterium
TGCTCGCGGGCGCGGCGCCCGACCCGGTGGCCGCGGCGATCGCGACGTTCCCGGGCGTGCGCCGGCGGCTCGAGTTGCTCGGCGAGGCGGGCGGGATCGCGGTCGTAGACGACTTCGCCCACCACCCGACCGCGGTCGCCACCACGCTCGCGGGCGCCCGCCACCGCTTCCCCGGACGGCGCCTGGTGGCCGTGTTCGAACCGCGCTCGCTCACCGCGGGCGGCACGACGTTCGCCGCCGCGTACGAGGTGGCGCTGGCCAACGCGGACCTGGCGCTCGTCGCGCCGGTGTTCCACCGCGTCCGGCTGGGCTCGCGCGCCCTCGACCGCGACGCCCTCGTCGCCGCGCTCCGCCGCGCCGGCGTCGAGGCGGTCGCGCTCCCCGAGGACGGCGATCTCGTGACCGCGGTCCGCGCGCAACTGTGCGCCGGCGACGCCGTCCTCTGCATGTCCTCCGGCGACTTCGGCGGCCTGCCGCGCCGCCTGCTCGCCCTCCTGCGGGAGGAACGATGAAGGGCGCGCTCGCCCGCGCCCTCGCCACCGTCGGCGGGCTCGGCGACCGCCTGCCGGCGCCGGGGACGACGGTCGGCTCGGTGGCCGGGGCCGCGCTGTACTGGGGCGCTTCGGCCCTCTGGCCGGACGCCGTCACCGCGGTCTCGCTCGCCGGCCTCGCCGTGCTGCTGCCGCTGTCGGTGTGGGCGTGCGGAGCCGAGGCCCGGCGTCGCGGGGCCGTCGACCCAGGTCCCGTCGTCCTCGACGAGGTCGCCGGCCAGTGGCTCGCGCTGGCCGTGGTCGCGATCGCGCGCCACCGCTCGCCGGGGCCGGCCGAGTTGGTGGCGGCGTTCCTCCTCTTCCGGGCGTTCGACGTCGTCAAGCCGTGGCCGATCCGCCGTCTCGAGGCGCTCCCCGGCGGCTGGGGGATCGTGGCCGACGACCTCGCCGCCGGCCTCGCCGCCGGCGCCGTCGCGGCGCTCCTGCTCCCGCTGCTGGCGCGCTAGGAGCCTCTCGCGCATCGACTCCGGCTGCGGCTCGCGCTGGCATCCCGCTGGCCGCGTTGGCCTGCGCGAAATGTCCTCGACGTAGGCTACAGCTACGTCTGCGGGCATTTCGCTTGTCCGCCTTGCCAGCGGGCGCCATCGCGACCCTCGCTTTCGTCGCGATGCGCGAGAGGCTCCTAGCCGGCGCTCGCCGCCCGCCGGTGCTCGATGACCATGATCGTGAGGTCGTCGGTGAGCGGCGCGCCGGCGAGGTGGCGGTCGAGCGCGTCGACGAGGGCGCCGACCAGCTCGCGCGGCGGCGCATCGGGGTGCGCGGCGAGCACCGCGTGCAGCGCCTCGTAGCCGAACGGCTCGCCGGCGGCGTTGCGCCCCTCCACGAGGCCGTCGGAGTAGAGCACGAGCCGGCTCCCGGGGGCGAACGCGAGGGTGCGGCTCGGGGGCGGGTCGGGCCAGCGGTGGCCGAGCGGGAGCGAGGCCAAAAGGATCTCCTCGGTGGTGCCGTCGCGGGCCAACAGCACGCCGGGTGGGTGGCCGGCGCTCGTGATCTCGAGCCGCGCCGCGTCGCTTTCGATCTCGGCGAGGGCGAGTGACACCATGCGCTGCTGCAACGCCTGGCTGAGGAGCAGGCGGTTGAGGCGCTCGAGCAGGTCGCGCCCGTGCCGCCCCTCGGCGGCGAGGGCGGCCACCGCCGACTTGACCATCGCCATCAGCAGGCCGGTCGGCAGCCCGTGCCCGGCGACGTCCCCGATCGCCGCGACGATCCGCCCCGGGGCGACCTGCAGGACGTCGAAATAGTCCCCGCCCACCTCCGCCGCCGGGCGGAAATGCGCGACCAGCGCGAGCGGACCGCTCGTCAGCTCGCGCGGCGGCAGCAGGCTCTGCTGGATCTCGCGCGCGAGGTCCATCTCGCGGGCAAGGCGCTCCTTCTCCGCCACCTCCCCGAGCATGCCGCGGACCGACTCGGTCATCGCGTTGAACGAGACGGCGAGGTCGCCCAGTTGATCGCGGCGCTTGACCGGGATGCGGTACGCGAGGTCGCCCGCCGCGACCGCCCGCGCCCCGCGCGTCAGGCGCGCCGTCGCCCGCGCGATGCGCAAGATCATGACGACCGCGAAGCCGACGGCGATCAGGTAGAGCGAGCCGAAGACGATGCCGACGGCGCGCAGCATCGTCTTGAACTCACGGCCGACCCCCTCCTGCGGGGCGAACAGCTCGGCGAGCGCGCCGCGCGGGGCGAGCTTGATCACGGTCAGGACGATCGCGCCCTTGAGCTCGGCGCCGCTGGCGAACGCCCTTGGGCCCGGGATGGGCCAGGCCCAGAAGAGCCGCACCCGCTGCCACCATGTGCCGCCGGTGCCCGATCTCCCCGAGAGCCACGCGGGCTCGATCTCGGCCGCGGAGGCGGGCCGGCCGTTGACGGTGACCTTGGCGGCGCCGTTCGGCGCGCCGGCGATCGTGACCGAGTTGCCGTTCGGTCGGCTCGGCCGCTCCTGGGTCACGAACCGGGCCTCGTACCAGCGGCCGGGCCCGAACGCGCGGGCGGTGGCGAGGTCGAGGGGGAGCAGCACGGCGGCAACCGCGTCGCCGCGCCGTGCCACCGCGGCGAGATAGCCCGACCGGCCGGCGAACGCGGCGCCCTGCCACCCCGCCTCGGTGGCCCACCGTGGGACCGGCAGGGTGGCGGCGTCCGGGCTGCTCGAACGGCCGGAGGGGGCGTCGAGCACCCACTCGAGACGCATCCCGTCGGGGAGCGCCTGGCCGCCATGCTCGACGGCCTGGCGTGCGGCCGCCGGTCGGCCGGCCGCCAGCTCGACCGCGGCGGCGCGGGCCAACCCGGCCAGCGTGGAGCCAAGGTTGTCCATCTCGCCGCGGACCCGCGTGGCGGCGTACTGGCCGACCAGCGCGTAGCCGACGACGATCGCCAGGCAGGCGGCCAGGGCGATGGGGGTCAGGCCGATGAGCAGGTAGGAGATGAAGAGGCGGACCCCGACCCGGTAGGTGAGCGCGCGCCAGAGGGAGCGCGCGCCGAGCACGAGCGCGGGCAGCGACCAGAGGACGGCCGCCGCGGTGACCAGGCCGGTGGCGACGCCGCCCGCCGCGGCCACCTGCGCCCCGACGGCCGCGAGCACGAGCGCCGCGAGGATGACAAAGTACGCCGTACGAACCACGGACCACCGCCGCCGGCCGACCCCGTCCCGCGCGCTCATCCCGCCCCTTGCTACGCGAACGATACCGGAAAGGTTGTCGGCGGCGCCGTCATCGCACGCGCCGGCGGCGGTTGGCCACGTAGTCGGCGAGGACGAACCCCCCGAGGTCGGTGGGGTTCGCGAAGTAGGCGCGGCCGCGGTTGACCTTGGTGAGCTGCTCGACGAACTGCTGCAACATCGGGTCCGTGGCGATCATGAACGTCGTGATCACGACCTTCTGCCGCCGGCAGCGGTCCGCCTCTTCGAGCGTGCGGTTGACGATCTTGAGGTCGAGGCCGTACGGGTTCTTGTAGACCGCGTGCCCCTCCGTGATCGCCGAGGGCTTGCCGTCGGTGATGAGGAGGACCTGCTTGTTCGGGTGGCGGCGGCCGGCGAGCATGGCGCGAGCGGCCTCGAGCGCTTCGCAGGTGTTGGTGTGGAACGGGCCTACCTGGATCCCCGGGATGTCGGAGAGTTCGATTCGCGTGGCGCGGTCGCCGAACACCAGCACGCCCAGCCAGTCGTTCGGGTACTTCGAGGTGATCAGCTCGGTCATGGCGAGCGCCACGGTCTTGGCGGGGGTGATGCGGTCCTCGCCGTAGAGCACCATCGAGTGCGAGATGTCGATCGCGACGACCGTCGCGCACGACGTGAGCTGCTCCCGCTCGTTGACCTCGAGGTCTTCCTCGGCGAGGTCGAGGTCACCCTTGGTGCGCCTGAGGGCGTTCTCCGTCGAGCGCACCGGGTCGATCGCGGAGAGCTCGTCGCCGAACGCGTACGGCCGGGTCTCCGGGAGGCTGTCCACCCCTTCGCCGGCGGCCTGGACCGCGTGGTAGCCCGGGCCCGCCTTCGCCAGGCTCGCGAACACCTCCTCGAACGCGCTGCGGCGCAGCTGACGCGCGCCTGACGCCGTGAGCGCGCCGCCGGCGGCGGCCGGGCTCACCAGCCCCTGTTCTTCGAGTTGCGCGAAGAAGCGATCGAGGTCGAGGCCCTCGTCGAGGTAGCCACGCCCCTGCAGCTCCCGCATCCACTCGCGCGCCCGCGCCGCGTCGCCGGCCGCGGCGAGCAGGAGCTGGTTGAACAGGCGCAGCAGGTCGATCGCCGCCAGGAGGCTGCGGACCAGCTCCGGGTCGAGGTACGCGTAGCGGTGACGCATGTCAGAGACCGTGGTCCGTGGTCCGTGGTCGGTGGCCCGTCAAGACGATCCAACCCCAACCCGGCGATCTCCCCGGGAGGGGAGCGGCTGCGTCGTCCCCGGCGCCCGGCGCCCGGGGCCCGGAGCCCGTTTCAGTTCGCATCGGAGCGGCCCTCCGAGCGGGCGACGCGGCGCATGAGCTGGAACTTCAGCGCCTCCTTGTAGCTCACGGTGCTGTCGATGTCCTCGCGGGCGAGCTTGCCGTGCTGGTGGAGCCCCTCGAGGATCACCTCGGCGGCGAAGGCGCGCTCCTCGCGGTTCGCGCCGTGGCGCTCGGCGAGCGCGAGCAGGCCGGGCACCCGCCCGAGTTCACCCTCGTACTCGGCGAACGGCTGCTCGTCGGAGAGCGTGACGCCGTTGCCGGCGGCGAACCACGCGACGATCGGCGCGTACGGCCCGCCTTCCTCGCCCGGACCGGCGTCGCGCCCGAGCGCCGGGTAACGGGCGGAGAAGCGCTTCTTGACCGCGGCGCCGACGAGCGCCCGGGCGACGATCTCGGCGCCCTTCTGCTCGCCCTCGTATACCATCTCGACCTTGCCGGTGATCGCCGGCAGCAGCATGTGGACGTCGACGAGGCGCGGCCATGCCGGCTCCTCGCCGGTCGCCAGCGCGCGGCGCTCGAGGTTGGAGACGAGGAGCTCCATCGCCGCGATCGCGACCCGTGCGGAGACCCCCGAGCTCTGGTCCACGAGGTCCGACTCGCGCGCGGCGAAGGCGATCTCCTCCACGAGCAGCTCGACCTCCTCCGGGATGGCGACCCGCGGGCCCCCTCGCGAGCGCCACGCCTCCTGCCGCGTGATCGCGAGCGCGGTGGCGGCGTCCTTCGGGTAGTGAGTCAGGATCTGCGAGGAGATCCGGTCCTTCAGCGGGGTGATGATCGAGCCGCGGTTGGTGTAGTCCTCGGGGTTCGCCGAGAACACCATCAGGATGTCGAGTGGGATACGGACGGGGAAGCCCCTGACCTGGATATCGCGCTCCTCGAGAATGTTGAGGAGACCGACCTGGATCCGCGGGGCGAGATCGGGGAGCTCGTTGATGGCGAAGATCCCGCGGTTGGTGCGGGGCACGATGCCGAAGTGGATGACCTCGGGGTCGGCGTAGGTAAGGCGCCGGGTCGCCGCCTTGATCGGGTCGACGTCGCCGATCAGGTCGGCGATGGTGACGTCCGGCGTGGCCAGCTTTTCGTTGTAGCGGGCCTCGCGCCGGAGCCACTCGACGGGGGTCTCGTCGCCCGCCTCCGCCACGATCCGGCGGGCGCGCGCCGAGGTCGGACGGAACGGGTCGTCGTTGAGCTCGCTCCCGGCGATGACCGGGATCTCCTCGTCGAGCAGCGTCACCAAGGCGCGCAGGAGGCGGGTCTTGGCCTGCCCCCGCAGGCCGAGCAGGATGAAGTCGTGCTGCGCGAGCAGCGCGTTGACGATCCCCGGGATCACGGTGCGCTCGTAGCCGACCACGCCGGGGAAGAGTGGGCCGCCGGCGCGCAGCCGGGCGACGAGGTTCTCGCGCATCTCCTGCTTGACGGAACGGGAGGCATAGCCGGACGCGCGCAGCGCCCCGAGCGTGTCGGGCTTGCCGGTTCTCACGCCGCCGCCTCCCGGGGCCTCTCCCCGTAGCTGCTGGGACGGCCGGATGCCGCTGCGCGGTCGGCGATCGGTTCGTGTCGCATCAAACGGTAGAACAGCCGCGGTCCGGGTTTGTTTCCTGCCGTTGTGGACACCGCGGTGTGCGGCTGCTACGCTGGGTTCGCAAGGGAGTCGCACAATCACCACGGGCCGGCGCCGGGTCTGTCGCCCAACGGCCGGCGCCGACGACGAAAGGGGACGCCGGATGCTCAACAAGGCCATGGAGAAGTCGCTCAACGACCAGATCAACGCCGAGATCTTTTCCTTCTACCTCTACCTCGCGATGTCGACCCACTTCCAGCAGGCGAACTTCGGCGGGTTCGCGCACTGGATGCGCGCCCAGGCGCAGGAGGAGATGTCGCACGCGCTGAAGTTCATCGACTACGTGCATGAGCGCGGCGGCGCGGTGACGCTCGGCGCGATCGAGCAGCCCAAGGGGACGTGGCCCTCGGTTCTGGCGGCGTTCGCCGACGCCCAGACCCACGAGCGGTCGATCACCAAGAGGATCAACACCCTGATGGACAAGGCGATCGCCGCGAAGGACCACGCCACCGCCAACCTCCTGCAGTGGTTCGTCAAGGAGCAGGTCGAGGAGGAGGCCACCCTCGATCCGATCGTGACCCGCCTGCAGGCGATCGGCGACGCCCCCGGCGCCTTGTACTACCTTGACCACGAGCTGGGCAAGCGCGGCGCCTGAGTCGGCGGCGGGGACGCCCGCTCGCCTGTAACCGCCCCCCTCCCGCCGCCGTCCCCCTCATCGAGGGGAGCGGATGGAGGGGAGCGCGGCGCGGCTCGAGATCGGCGGCGCGGCCGTCACCCGGCCGGGAGGTGGGTCGGCGGTGGATGAACTGACGGACCACCTCGCGCACGACCGGCAAGTCGCCACCCGAATCCTCACGGGCGACGAGGATACGTTCGAGGAGTTCGTTCGCGCCCACCACGGCCGCGTCGCCCGGATCGCCGGGCGGTTCTTCCGCCGCGCCGACACGATCGAGGAGGTCGTGCAGGAGGTCTTCGTGAAGGCGTACAGCGGGATGGCGAGCTACCGCGGTGAGGTCCCCCTCGGCCACTGGCTCGCCCGCATCACGGTGAACGCCTGCTACGACCAGCTCCGGCGGCAGCGCGCCCGGCCCGAGGTCGCCTTCTCGCAGCTCGGCGGCGACCCCGAGGCGTTCGTCGCCAGCTACGTCTCGCCCGACGGCGACGGCTCCGCGGCTCACCTCGCACGGGAGGAAGCGCGGCTCACGGCCGAGCAGATGCTCGCCCGGCTGCCGGCGGCCGACCGCCTCGTGCTCACGCTCACGGTGCTCGAAGGAATGGCGGTGGCCGAGGTCGCCGACCTCACCGGCTGGTCGGTGGCCAACGTCAAGGTGCGGGCGTTCCGCGCCCGCAACCGGATGCGCCGGCTCGTCGCCGGCGCCGAGGGGAGGTGACGGTCATGGAGAACGCCCGCGGTCCACGTTCGGAGCGTGCTGCGGCGCGCGCGCGCCGCGATCGCGCAGTCCGGCGTCTGCTCGAGGCGGCCGCGGCCCGGCCCGAGGAGCTGCCGCAGCTGCCGCCGTTCCTCGCCGCGCGGGTCAGGGCCGCCGCGTCGCGGGCCTCCCAGCCGGCGCACCCGCTGGCGGCGGCGGCGGTGCGCGCGCTCCCCGCCCTCGCGTTGCTGCTCGCCGCGATTACGGCGTGGGCGGCGTTCGAGACCGTGCACGCCGCCGACACGCAGGACGACGCGGCGATGGTCGTGCTGGCGAGCCGTGACTCCGCGACCGACGCGCCGCTCGCCACGATGCTGCTTTCCGGCGGCGACAGCCGTCCCTCCGGAGGTGCGCGGTGAACCCGTGGCGCGCCCGTCTGGCCGTGCTCGCGGTGTTCGTCGCCGGCGTCGTGTGCGGCGCCGCCGGGATGCACGCCTGGCGGGCGCGGCTCGAGCGCCGGGCGATGGGCACGCCGGAGGGGTTGGCGCGCATCGTCGTCCACCGCCTCGACCGGGAGCTACGCCTGTCGCCCGATCAGCGGCGGCAGATCTACGAAGCGACGGCACGGGCGCGCGACGAGGCGGCGCACGTGATGGAGCCGCTGCGGCCGCAAATGGCTGCGATCTTCGAGCGGCTCCGCGGCGAGATCCGCGCCGTGCTCAGCGAAGAGCAGCGCGGCCGCTTCGATCGCATGGTTAGGGAACACGCCGGAAGGATGCCGCGGCTCTGGATGCCGCCGCCGCACGGCGGCGAAGGGCCACCCGGGCCTCATGGGCGCCGGCCGTTCCCACCCGAGGCGCCGCCGGCGCCGGACTCGCTCCCGCGGCCGACTCCACGGGGTTGATCGCGGCCGCCCCTGGCGTCACGCGGCGCCGGGCTGGACGGTGTGGCGCGCGCCGCACTGCGGGCACGCGATCTCCTGCCCGGCGTACGCCGGCGGCACCTTGAGCGTCGTGCCGCAAGCGCACGGGATGAAGATGAACTGGTTGAGCCGCCAGAGCATGTCGGTCGTCTGCCGGACCCGCTCGAGGCGCCCGGCGGCGGCGGAGACAGGTGCGGCGGCGGCCGCCTGGGCCTGTGCGAGGGTCGCCGCGGGAACCGCCGCCGCCACGGGTACGGCCGGCATGGCCGGGGACGCTGCGGGCGCGGTGGCCGCCGCCTGTTCCGGTGCGGTCAACGCCGAGCGCGGCACCACGCCGCCCTTCTTGCCGGTCACCGTGCGGAACGCGTCGTCGTACCGCGCCAGGCCGGCGCCGGCCATCGAGCGCAGGATGCGGATGCGCTCCGAGGTGGGCGGGTGGGTGCTGGTGATGTCGGCGAGCCCGCGCGCGCTCACCCCCAGCGGGTTGACGATGTACATCGGGGCGGTGGCGCGCGTGGCGGTGGCGAGCGGCGTGCTGGCGCGCGAAATCTTCTCGAGCGCGCTCGCCAGCCCCTCCGGGTAGCGGGTGAACAGCGCCGACGAGGCGTCCGCCAGGTACTCGCGACGGCGCGAAAGCGCGAGGTAGATGAGCTGCGCCACGATCGGGGCGAGGATCATGAGCGCGACCGCGACGATCACGATCAGGAGCTGCCCCTGCCCGTCGGAGCGCGACGAGGTGCGCCGCCGTCCGCCGCCGAAGAAGAACACCCGGCTGCCGAGGTCGGCGAGCAGGACGATCGCCCCGAGCATGATCCCGACCATCATCATGTAGAGCACGTCGCGGTTCTTGACGTGGCCGAGCTCGTGGGCGATCACACCCTGCAGCTCGCTGCGCTCGAGCGTCTCGAGCAGCCCGGCGGTGACCGCCACCACGGCGTGCTGCGGGTCGCGCCCGGTGGCGAACGCGTTCGGCGCCGCCTCGTCCATCACGTAGACGTCGGGGACCTTCGGCAGCCCGGCCGCGATCGTCATCTCCTCGACGACGTTGATCAGCTGCGGGTGGTCCGCCTTCGTGATCTTGCGCGCTCCGGCGAGGGCGAGGAAGATCGAGTCGCCCTGGAAGTAGCTCACCAGCGAGAGCACCACCCAGAGGAGGAAGGCGACGAGAAGACCGGTCACGCCGCCGCCCGGTGCCAGCGCGTCACCGAGCACGTAGCCGAGCAGGAACAGGAGCGCCGCCATCGCCACCACGAGGGTGGCGGCGCGGCGCTGGTTGGCGCGGATCAGCTCCCACATGGCGGCCGCAGCCTAGAACTTGACCTGCGGCACCTGGCGATCCTCCGCCGCCTCCACCTCGAAGAACTTCTCCTGCTGGAAGTTGAACATCCCGGCGATGACGCTCGAGGGGAACATCTGGATGCGGTTGTTGAGGCGCAGCACCGCGTCGTTGTAGTACTGGCGCGCGAACGAGATCTTGTTCTCGGTCGAGGTCAGCTCCTCCTGCAGGGCGAGGAAGTTCTGGTTCGCCTTGAGGTCAGGGTACGCCTCCGCCACCGCGAAGAGCGAACGCAGGGTCTGCGACAGCGCGTTCTCGGCCTTGGCGCGGTCCTCCACGCTCCCGGTCACCTCGACCGCCTGCTGCCGCGCCTTGGTCACCGCCTCGAGCGTGCCGCGCTCGTGCCCCATGTACCCCTTGACGGTCTCGACGAGGTTGGGGATCAGGTCGTGCCGCCGCTTGAGCTGCACGTCGATCTGGCTCCACGAGTTCTTGACCTCGTTGCGCGATCCGACGAGGCCGTTGTACATCCCCATCACCCACGCCACCGCCACCACGATCAAAACCAGAAGCACCAGTCCGAAGATCATCGCGAGTCCTCCCCTGCGGGTCGCCCCGCGTCACCGGGCGGCGTGGCGCTGGCGGCGCCGATCGTCTCGCCCATGAACGTCGTCACCGCCTCGTGGTGCGAGCCCTGGGTGACCGGCAGCTGGCCGACCAGTGAACCGAGCTCGCCGTGATCGAACCACACGCCATGCCCCAGACAGCGGTCAACGATCACCTCCGGTGCCTGGCCCAACTGCACCTTCTCCATCGACCGGTCGCAGCGGGGGCAGCGGCGCGGCTTTTCCGTCGCCGCGGCCGGCGGGAACGCGTCGCCGTCGTGCACCGGGAGGCTGCGCCCGAGCTTCTCGGCGAGGAGCTCCAGCTCGCCGGCGTCGAACCAGAGGCCGTGACACCAGGGGCAGACATCGAGCTCGATCCCCTCGCGCTCCGCGACGATGAGCGGCTTCCGGCACACCGGGCAGTCCACGCGCCCTCCCGACCCCGGGGCCGTGCGTCCGCATCGTCCGCTGCGCCGGGATCTTACGAATTATACCGTCCGCGACTCCGCTGTCACCCGAGCGGCTCGCTGCGCTCGGCGAAGACGACGCCGCGCTCGCCGAGTCGCGCCATCATGAACTCGTAGCAGGCGCGCTCGCGGCCGAGGAACTCCGGCGGCACGACACCCGGCCGCCTCCACAGACCGCGGGCGAGCAGCCGCACGCCGGCGGCGCAGGTGTAGCCGGTCGTGCGCGCCATCGAACTCGTCCCGGTCGTGCGGTCGTAGCGGTCGAGCATCTCGAAGGTGCGCCGCACGCGCGCCCCGGCGCTCGTCCCCTCGACGATGACCCGCATCGCGGTCAGGTCCTCCTCGCCCGGGGCGAACTGCCAGAGCGGGAAGAGGAGGCGGGCGGCGAGGTCGATCGGGCGCACCGGCACGCCTGCGACCATCACCGGCTCGGTGCGCAGAAAGCCGCTCTCGCGCAGCACGCGGATCCTCTCGATGTGACCGGGGTAGCGCAGCGTCTTCTCTACCATGAACGGCACCTTGGCGGTGGCCAGCAGCGAGCGCAGCCCGTCGGTGTTGAACGCCTCCAGCGTCCCCACCCCGGCGAACTCGACGAGCTCCGGCTCGGAGAGCGCCGGCATCGTGACCGGCGCGCCGTGCGCGACGTAGCGGGCCGGGCGCGTGTACTCCTCGAGGACATCGGCGGGGGAGAACGGCGCCTTGTACTCCCACGGCCAAGTGCGCACGGCCGGGAGGCCGCCGACGTAGCAGAGGAAGCGCTCGACCGGCGCGAGCTCGCGCTCCATCCGACCGAGGATCAAATTGGAGCACCCCGGTGCCACGCCGCAGTCGACGATCGCGGCGACACCACGCTCGCGGGCGAGCTCGTCGAGGGCGAGCGCGTCCTCGGAGAAGAACGAGATGTCCACCACCGGCGTGCCCGCGGTGATCACCTCGCGCAGCGTCGCGAAGCCCATCCAGCCGGGGACCGCGCCGACGACCAGGTCGTGATCCGCGGCGACGCGACGTACCGTGGCGGCCTCGCCGAGGTCGGCGCGCACGGTCGCGATCCCGGCCACCCCGTCGAGGCGCGCCAGCGCGGCCTCGGAAAGATCGACCACCGTGACCGAGAACTCGCCACCCGCCGCCAGGTCACGCGCGATCACACCGCCGACCAGACCGCCGCCGAGCACCACCACCTTCATCGTGACCTCCCGTCGCCGGCCGGAGTGTAACGCGCCGAGGCTGGCCCCGGTGCTACGATCTGGGCATGGGCAAACGGACCGTCGCCGCCTGCGTCGTGGCCGCCGGCTCGCTGCCGCTGGCGGCGGCCGGCCAAAACCCCGCGTTCGATGCCGCCGCGGCGCGGCGCTTCGCCGACCTCGCCCTCGCGTGCGTGCACAAGGAGTACCCGAACAAGATCGCGCACGTGCTCTCGAGCGACGCCGACGTCAAGCCTCCGCGTGAGCTCACCCCGGCGTTCTGCGGCTGCTTCGACTGGCACTCGGCGGTGCACGGGCACTGGCTCCTCGTCCGCCTCTCGCGCACGTTCCCGGACGCCCCGTTCGTGCCGGCGGCACGGGCGGCGCTCGCCGCCAGCCTGACGCCGGCGCACATCGCCGGCGAGGTCGCGTACATGAACGGCGCCGGGCGCGCCGACTTCGAGCGCCCGTACGGCCTCGCTTGGCTGCTGCAGCTCGCCGCCGAGCTGCGCGAGTGGGACGATCCGCAGGCGCGAGCGTGGGCGCGCACGCTGGCGCCGCTCGAGGGCGCGGCGGCGGCGCGGCTGGCGGCGTGGCTGCCGAAGCTCGCGTACCCGGTCCGGATCGGCGAGCACGCGCAGACCGCGTTCGCCCTCGGCCTCGTCCTCGACTGGGCGCGGTCGACCGGCCACGCCGCGATGGCGACCCTCGTGGAGCAACGCAGCCGCGACTACTACCTCGGCGACCGCGACTGTCCGATGGCGTACGAACCTTCGGGGCAGGACTTCCTGTCGCCGTGCCTCGCCGAGGCCGACCTGATGCGCCGGGTGCTACGGCCGCGCGAGTTCGCCGCCTGGCTGGGGACGTTCCTGCCCCGGCTGCCGCGCGACGGCGCCGCCTCGTGGCTGCTGCCCGCCACGGTCACCGACCCGACCGACGGGAAGCTCGCCCACCTCGACGGCCTCAACCTGTCGCGCGCCTGGATGCTGGAGGGGATCGCCGCCGGCCTGCCCACCGGCGATCCGCGCATCGCCGCGTTGCGGGGCGCGGCCGCGAGCCACCGCGAGAGCGGCCTCGCGGCGGTCACCGGTGCGCACTACGAGGGCGGCCACTGGCTCGGGAGCTTCGCCGTGTACCTGGTCACCGGGCGCGGCCTCCCCGCGAAGCAGGAAGAGGGGAAACGGTAGAGGGAAAACGAAAGGCATCACGACTCGGGCCGCGCGAGTGGCGGCTGTAGGGTTCTGTCGCCGTCTTCCCTCTCCCCTCTTCCGTTTCCCTTCTTCCCGCCTCTTCACTGCCAGCGAAACAGCTTGAGGGCGAGGGCGAAGCTTGCCACGCACCAGGCGACCATGACGGCGAGGGCGGGCCAGCAGGCGGGCAGCCGCGCGCCGTCGTTCATCACCGCGCGCAGCGCGTCGTTGAGCGCGGTCAGAGGCAGCGCGCGGATGAACGGTTGCGCCGCCGCCGGGAAGCGCTCGTAGGAGAAGAAGCTCCCCGAGGCGAGCCACATCGGGAGCTGCACCAGGTTCATCCAGCCGGAGACGCCCTCGACCGTGCGCGGCCGCGCCGCGACAAGCAGGCCGATCCCCGCAAACATCAGGGCCCCGAGCAGCGCCACGACCGCGAGGTCGACGATCGAGCCGTGCACCGCGACGCCGAACAGGAGCCACCCGAACCCCACGACCACGGCCACCTCGAGCACGAGGCCGACGAGGCGGGAGAGGATGAACGAGAGCAGGTAGTCGGAGCGGCGCATCGGCGTCGCGGCGAAGCGCTTGAGCAGTTTGCGGGTGCGCGCCTGGACGACGGCGAACCCGAGGCCCCACATCCCGCTTCCCATCAGGTTGAGACCGACGAGCCCGGGGATGAGGAAGTCGATGTAGCGCGTGCCCGGCTCGGTCACCGGCTCCTCGCGAGCCACCAGGCGGTCGCCGCGCCCGAGCCCCCGTTCGAGCGCGTCGTCCGCCGCGAGACGGGCCGCCCTCCCCTCCGCACGGGTGAGGTCGTAGCGGTAGGTGACGGCGAGGGGGGAGCCTCCGTCCGGCCCGCTCTCGACGACGACGTCGGCCCGCCCGGCGCGCAACGCCCGCGCCGCCTCGGCGCGGTCGAGGACGGTGACGTCGAGGTCGCGGGCGGCGGCCAGCAACTCGGCCACCCGCGCGGCCGCGGGGGTGCCGCCGACCACGACGGCCCGCAGCCGCTCCGGCGGCTTGGCGCGAAACGCGATCCCCAGCGCCAGCGCCAGCAGCACGGGGAAGACGAACACCCAAAACACCGCTTCCGGCTCGCGGACGAACTCGAGCAGGCGCGCGCGGGTCAGCTCGACGAGCGGGTGGGGGCGGGCGCCCGCCCGCTCAGACATCGCGCAACCCCCTCCCCGTCAGGCCGACGAACACGTCCTCGAGCGTCGCCTGGTGGGTGGCGAGCGCGTCCAGCGGCACGGAGGCGCGCTCGAGCAGCGCCAGGAGCGCCGGGAGCGCGAGGTCGATGCGGCGGACGCTGAGCTGCCAGGCGTCGCCGCGCCGCGCCACGGCGCACACGCCCGGCAGGGCGGCGAGGGCCTCTCTCGCGACCTCGCCGCGGGCGCGGAACTCGACGATCTGGTCGGCGTCGAGCGCCGCCACCAGCGCGGAAGGCCGATCGAGCTTGAGGACCTTGCCGTGGTCCATGATCGCGACCCGGTCGCACAGGCGGGTGGCCTCGTCCATCGCGTGCGTCGTGAGCACGACCGTGCCGCCGTCCTCGCGGAAGCGCTCGACGATCTCCCAGACGCGCAGGCGCGCCTGCGGGTCGAGGCCGGTCGTCGGTTCGTCGAGGAAGAGCAACTCGGGGTCGCCGACGAGGGCGCAGGCCAGCGCCAGCCGTTGCTTCTGGCCGCCCGAGAGCTTGCCCACGCGGGCGTGGCGCTTCTCCTCGAGCTCGAGCGCGGCGACGACCTCGGCGGTCGGCCGCGAGCGGGCGAAGAAACTGGCGAACAGGCGCAGCGTCTCCTCCACCGTGAGCTTCTCGCCGAGCTGCGTCTCCTGCAGCTGCACGCCCAGGCGTTCGCGCAGCTGGCGGTCGCGTCCGCACCCCCAGCGCTCGCCGAGGAGCTCGACCACGCCCGCGTCCGGCGCGGTCAACCCCTCGAGGATCTCGACCGTCGTGGTCTTGCCGGCGCCGTTCGGGCCGAGCAGGCCGAGACACTCACCGCGGGCGACCTCGAGGTCGAGCCCGGCGACGGCGGTGACGTCGCCGTAGCGCTTGACCAGGTCGAGGCAACGGACCGCGCCGCCGCCGGGGCGCGGCCCACGGTCACCGCCGGATTCGCCCATCGCTCGCGCCCCTCTCGCCCGGCCCCGCAGCTCTCAACGGGCGGGAGCGGGGGCCGAGATCGCGGTGAGGCGACCGACGAAGTCGGGGTTGACCGCGCGCGCCTCGGCGAGCACCTCGGCGGCTTCGCTGTTCGCGCCTGCGGCCTTGAGCGCGACGGCCAGGACGTAGCGGTTGAGGAGCTTGAACAACCCCGAGCCGAGGTCGCGGTAGGTGAGCGCCTGGTCGGCGAAGCGGAAGCGCTCGGCCGCCTCGGCAGGGTGGCCCGTGAGGAGCAGCCGGGCGCCCTCGAGATGAGCCACCTCGGCCTCGAGCGGGCGCCGGTCGGGCGTCGCGGGCGACGCCGCGAGTTTCTCGCGCAGCGCCGCGATCCTGGCGTCCGCGTCGGCGGCGTGTCCGGTGCGCAGCGCGG
>JAKAFI010000340.1 GCA_021818005.1 Acidobacteriota bacterium
CGCGTCGAGCTGGTCGGCTGGGTGCGCCGGCGCCGCAACCTGGGCGGGATCGTGTTCGTCGACCTGCGCGACCGCGAGGGTTGGGCGCAGGTGCTGCTGCGCGACGAGCTGCGCGAGGCGGGGGAGAGGCTCTCGCAGGAGGACGTGGTGCGGATCGTCGGCACCGTGGCCGCGCGCTCCCCCGAGACCGTCAACCCGGAGATGCCGACCGGCGAGATCGAGGTGGTCGCCGAGGCGGTCGAGCTGCTCACCGCGGCCGAGACACCGCCGTTCGTGGTCGAGGACCGCGTCAACGCCTCCGAGGAGCTGCGCCTGCGCTACCGCTACCTCGATCTGCGCCGGCCCGAGATGATGACGACGCTGGTGCTGCGCGACCGCATCACGTTCGCGATCCGCGAGTACTTTCACCACGCCGGGTTCGTCGAGGTCGAGACGCCGATCATGACCCGCTCGACCCCCGAGGGGGCGCGCGACTTCCTCGTCCCGTCGCGCCTGTCGCGGGGGATGTTCTACGCGCTGCCGCAGTCGCCGCAGCTGTTCAAACAGCTGCTGCAGGTTGCCGGCCTCGGCCGCTACGTGCAGATCGCCCGCTGCTTCCGCGACGAGGACCTGCGCGCCGACCGCCAGCCGGAGTTCACCCAGGTGGACGTCGAGGCCTCGTTCATCGAGGAGGAGGACGTCTACGCTCTGATCGAGGGGCTGTTCGCCAAGGTCTTCCCGATCGTCGGGATCACGCCGCCCGAGCGGTTCCCGCGCCTGACCTACGCGGAGGCGATGGAGCGCTTCGGCTCCGACCGCCCCGACGTCCGTTTCGGCATGGAGCTGGTCGAGCTCGGCGAGACCGCGGCGGCGTGCGGGTTCGAGGTGCTACGCCGGGCGGCGGCGACGGGCCGGGTGAAGGGGATCGTGGTGCCCGGCGGGGCCGCGTTCTCGCGCAAGCAGCTCGACGCGCTCTCCGAGTCCGTCAAGCCGTTCGGCGCGCCCGGCGTGCTCTGGTTCCGCAGGACCGCGGAGGGGTACGGCTCGCCGGCGAAGAAGGCGCTCGGCGACGACGGCATCGCCTCGTTCCTCGCGGCCGCGGGCGCCGGCGCCGGCGACCTGCTCGTCGTCGTGGGCGGCGCCGCGAAGGTCGTATTCGCGGCGCTCGGGGCGCTGCGCGTCGAGCTCGGCCGTTCGCTCGGCCTGATCGCCCCGGGCTCGCACGCGTTCCTCTGGGTCACCGAGTTCCCGCTCCTCGAGTGGGACGAGGCGACGGCGCGCTGGTACGCGACGCACCACCCGTTCACCGCGCCGCACCCGGACGACGTGGCCAGACTGGAGAGCGACCCCGGCGCGGTGCGGGCGCGCGCCTACGACGTCGTCCTCGACGGCGTCGAGCTCGGCGGCGGCTCGATCCGGATCCACGATCCCAACCTGCAGCGGCGGGTGTTCGCGGCGCTGTCGATCGACGAGGCGCAGGCGAAGCACAAGTTCGGTTTCCTGCTCGAGGCGTTCCGCTACGGTGCGCCGCCGCACGGTGGGCTCGCGCTCGGCCTCGACCGCATGGTGATGCTGATGGCGGGCCGCGACTCGATCCGTGACGTCATCGCGTTCCCGAAGACGACCGCGGGGAACTGCCTGCTCACCGACGCGCCCAACACCGTAGACGACGTGCAGCTGCGGGAACTCGGCCTGCGAACCTCGTAGCGGCCCGGCCGCGCCGAGAGGCGGGGGCCGGGGCACCGCCCCGGCGGGGAACGTGGTCGGCCTGCGGATGTGAGCCGGCGCCGGGCCGCGCCTCTGCTATCGTGGTTCATGGCCAGGCGAGACGAGGGGGGCGCACGGCGGTGAGCGGGCACGGCGACCCGGTCCGCCACGACGTCAGCCTGCTCACCGGCGACGACCTCTTCCTCTTCAACGAGGGGACGCACTTCACGCTCTGGGAGAAGCTCGGCGCGCACCCGACGAGCGCCGGCGGCGAGGCCGGCGTGGCCTTCGCGGTGTGGGCGCCCAACGCCGAGGCCGTCTCGGTCTGCGGCGACTTCAACGGCTGGTCACCCGACAGCCACCCGCTCGCGCCGCGCGGCAGCTCGGGGATCTGGGAGGGGTTCGTCCCCGGGCTCGAGCGCGGGGCGCTGTACAAGTACCACGTGCGCTCGCGGCTGCACGGCTACCGCGTCGACAAGGCCGACCCGTTCGCCGTGCGGCAGGAGACGCCGCCGCGGACCGGCTCGGTCGTCTGGGACCTGGCGTACGAGTGGGGCGACGCGGAGTGGATGGGACGCCGCGGAGCCACCAGCCGCCGCGACGCGCCGATCGCGATCTACGAGGTCCACCTCGGCTCGTGGATGCGCTCGCCGGACGACCCCGGGCGCTGGCTCTCGTACCGCGAGCTCGCGCCTCGGCTCGCCGAGTACGCGACCCGGATGGGCTTCACCCACGTCGAGTTCATGCCGGTGATGGAGCACCCGTTCTACGGCTCGTGGGGGTACCAGGTCACCGGCTTCTTCGCGCCCAGCAGCCGCTACGGAACGCCGCAAGACTTCATGTTCCTCGTCGACACCCTGCACCGCGCCGGCGTCGCGGTGATCCTCGACTGGGTGCCGTCGCACTTCCCCTCCGACGAGCACGGGCTCGCGTTCTTCGACGGCACGCACCTGTACGAGCACGCCGACCCGCGCCAGGGGTACCACCCCGACTGGGGGAGCTACATCTTCAACTACGGCCGCAACGAGGTTCGCAGCTTCCTCGCCTCGAACGCGTTGTACTGGCTGTCGGCGTACCACGCCGACGGGTTGCGCGTCGACGCGGTGGCGTCGATGCTCTACCTCGACTACTCCCGCGCCGAGGGGGAGTGGGTCCCCAACCGCTTCGGCGGCCGCGAGAACCTCGAGGCGATCGAGTTCCTGCGCCGCACCAACGAGGAGATCTACCGCCGCCACCCGGACGTCCAGACCACGGCGGAGGAGTCGACCGCGTGGCCGATGGTGTCGCGGCCGACCTACGTCGGCGGGCTCGGCTTCGGCTACAAGTGGGACATGGGGTGGATGCACGACACCCTCGAGTACGTGCGCCGTGACCCGGTGCACCGCAAGTACCACCACGACCAGCTCACGTTCCGGCAGCTGTACGCGTTCCACGAGAACTTCGTCCTGCCGCTGTCGCACGACGAGGTGGTGCACGGCAAGGGGTCGCTGCTCGACAAGATGCCGGGCGACGCCTGGCAGCGCTTCGCCAACCTGCGCCTGCTGCTGGCGTACATGTGGGCGCAGCCGGG
>JAKAFI010000341.1 GCA_021818005.1 Acidobacteriota bacterium
CGCCGGCGTCGCCGTGCGCTGCGGCGGCGGCACCGTGGGCGTGGTCACCGAGGTGCAGCGCGAGGGCAAGAGGCGCATCCCCGCCGACGCCTTCATCATCGGAGAGCGGGTTGCGCCCGGAGAGTCGTTCCGCTGACCCCCGCCTGCGGGCGGTCACCGTGCTGGCCCGGGTCGAGGCGCACGGCGCCCACGCGGCGCGCCTGCTCGGCGACGCCTCGCCGGCCGAGCGCGAGATCGTGCTCGGCGTGCTGCGCTGGCAGCTCACCCTCGACCACCTCCTCGCGCCGCACCTCCGCCGCCCCGCCGCCGGGCTCGACCCGGCCGTCCGCGCCGCCCTGCGCGCCGGGCTGTACGAGGCGCTGCGCATGCGCACGCCGGTCCCGGTGGCGGTCGCGGAGGCGGTGCGCGTGGCCCGGCGCCTGACGCCGCCTGCCGCGGGACTCGTCAACGCCGTGTTGCGTCGCGCCGCGGCCGCGAGCTGGCCCGACCCCGGCGACGCCGGCGCGCCGCTGGCGGTGCGGTTCTCCCATCCCGACTGGCTGGTCGAGCGCTGGCGCTCGCTGCTCGGCGAGGAGGCGCTGGCGACGGTGCTGGCGGCCGACCAGCAGCCGGCGCCGCTCGCGCTGCTGGCCGCGGCGACGCGCTGCGAGGAGCTCGAGGCGGCGGGGTGCCGGCTCGTCCCGCACGCGGTCGTGCCCGGGGTCGTGACGGTGGCGGCCGGCGCCGAGGCGGCCGTCGCCGCGATCCGTGCCGGCCGCGCGTACGCAATCGACGCCACCGCCGTCGCCGTCGCCCGGGCGTTGCCCGCGGCCTCGGGCCTCACGGCCGATCTTGCCGCCGCCCCGGGCGGCAAGAGCCTCGTGCTCGCGCTCGGCGGTTCGCACCCGCGCCTGTTCTCGGCCGACCGCAACCTGGGGCGCGTCGCGCTCATGCGGCGCAACCTCGCCGGGTGCGCGAGTGCGCCGGCGCTGGCCGCGGCGGACGCCACGGCCGTGCCGCTGCGGCGCGGGAGCTGCGCCGCCGTGCTCGTGGACGCGCCGTGCTCCGGCACCGGCACGTTGCGGCGGCACCCGGAGATCCGCTGGCGGCTGCGCGCCGAGGACCTCGCGGCGCTCGCCGCCGCGCAGCGGGCGATCGTGCGGGCGGCGGCGCCGCTGCTCGCCCCGGGCGGCCACCTGCTGTACGCGACCTGCTCGCTCGAGCCCGAGGAGAACGCAGAGGTGGTCGCCGGCTTGGATCTCGAGGCGGTCCCGGTCGGCGAGCGCCTGCCGGCGGGCCTGCCGCGCCGCGACCTTCCCGGCGGCGGCGTGGTGGTGCCGCCGCGGCCGGACGGGGACGGCTTCACGGTGCACCTGTTGCGCCGGCCGGCGTGAGGCGATGGCTGGCGTACACTTTAGCGGGCCCGACACGGGGAACTCGGCGGATGCCCGCGAGCGCGAGGCGGCGGCCGCGGCCGGTGCAGCGCGTGGCGGCGGGCGAGGGAGGGCGAGCATGGCGGGTAAGACGGAGCTGGTGGAGCGAATCGCTTTCGAGACCGGTTTGCCGAAGGCGCACGCGGCGCGCGCGCTCGAGGTCATGGTGGATGCGATGTCGGAGTGGCTGCGCGCCGGGGAGCGGGTGGCGATCCCGGGCCTGGGCAGCTTCTACACCTCGGAGCGACCCGCGCGCGAGGTCCGCAACCCCCGCACCGGCGAGGCCGTGAACGTCGCCGCCTCCAGGACCGTCCGTTTCCGCCCCGGCAAGGAGATCAAGGGCGTGGTGAGCCGGAAGGAGTGAGGGCCGTGGCGGGCCGTGCCCTGCTCGTCGTCGACCCCCAGAACGACTTCTGCCCCCAAGGCGCCCTCGGCGTCCCGGGCGGCGACGAGATCATGCCGCTGATCAACGAGCTGGCGCCGCGGTTCCCGATCGTCGTCGCGACGCAGGACTGGCACCCGGCCGGGCACGCCTCGTTCGCCTCCTCGCACCCGGGCCGCCGGCCGCTCGAGGTCATCGAGCTGGACGGCATCCCGCAGGTCCTCTGGCCCGACCACTGCGTGGCGGGGACGCGGGGCGCCGAGTTCCACCCCGGCATCGACCTGCGCGCCGCGCGGGCCGTGGTCCGCAAGGGGACCGACCCGCGGGTGGACAGCTACTCGGCGTTTCGCGACAACCAGCGCGAGCACCCGACCGGCCTCGCCGGCCTGCTGCGCGAGCTCGGCGTGACGCGCGTCGTCATCGTCGGCCTCGCCACCGACTACTGCGCAGCGTTCTCCGCCCGCGACGCACTCGAGCTCGGCTTCGTCCCCGAGATCTGGCTCCCCGCGACCCGCCCGGTCGGCGCCCCGCCCGGCCACCTCGAGCGCACGTTGGCGGAGCTGCGGCAGCTGGGCGTGGTCCTCCGCGAAGACCTCCCGGAGGACAGGTGAGACGGTCAACGGTAGAGGGGAGAAGGTAGAGGGAAGAGGAACGGCAGGTACAGGACCGTTCTTCCTCTCCCGTCTTCCTTCTTCCTTCTTCCTTCTTCCCTCTTCCTGCTCCCCCGCCTCTACTCCACGTCGAAGGCGGAGCCGCCGATGAACTCGCGCAGCAGCGAGATCTGCGGCACGCCCTTCTCGGTCACCGGCACGAACCACGAGAGGAACTTGAGCAGGCGGTACGCCTCGGTGTACGAGGGGTGCTCGCGCGGCACCTCGAGGAGGAACCGTTCGGCCCAGACCCGCAGGATCGCGGGCTCGTAGACGAGCGCGGAGTTGAAGATGACGTCGGCCTCCTCCTGGAACGGGAAGATGCCGCGCGCCTCACCGCGCCGCACGTTGTCCCACATCTCGAGCGTGCGCGTCGCCGGGTGGCCGCGGAAGAGGCGGTCGCGCACGATCCGGCGCAGCAGGCGCGCGTCCGAGGTGAAGATGCGGTTGTGGTCGTCGAGCGTGAGCTGGGTGAGCGCCGAGATGAACACCCGGTACTTGGCCTCCTCGGCGACCGAATCCGTCAGCCGGTGGTTGAGGCCGTGGATCCCCTCCACGACGAGGAGCTGATGCGGCAGGAGCCGTTGGCGCTCCGCGCGGTCGGTCGCGGCGCGCCGCCCGTGCACGAAGTCGTAGCGCGGCGTCTCGACCTCCTCGCCGCGCAGCAGCGCCGCCAGGTGGTCGTTGAAGAGCTCGAGGTCGAGCGCCTCCAGCGCCTCGTAGTCGGGCTTGCCGTCGGGCCCGAGCGGCGTTTTGTCGCGGTCGACGAAGTAGTTGTCGAGCGACACGCCCACCGGCTCGATGCC
>JAKAFI010000342.1 GCA_021818005.1 Acidobacteriota bacterium
GGCGCGCGCGGCGCGACCGCGAGCGGCGGGCAAGCGCGAGCAACAGCGCGGCGCCGGCGGCGGCGGCGCTGGCCGCCGGCAGGTAAGGCCGGACCGCGCGCACGACCGACACCGCGCCGGCCGCGAGGTCGAGCTGATCCGTCATCGAGAACGTCAGCACCCAGCGGTCCCACGCCCCCTCGATCCGGTTCCACGCCGCGGTGAGAGAAAAGGCTCCGCCGCCGGGCAACATCGGCGGCCGAGCCTGCGGCGGCGTCGGATCGAAGACGCGCCAGCGACCTCCCACGTCCGCGAGCACCCAGGCGTGGGCGTTGCTCTCGCGCACCAGGAACGACCCATCACCCTCGCCTTCGCCGCCCGCATACCCGACCTGGAGCCGGGCAGGGATGCCGAGCGTGCGCAGCAGCATCACCATGCTCGAAGCGAAGAACTCGCAGTGGCCCTGGCGTGACGAGAAGAGGAACCACTGCACCGGGTCCTGGCGCAGCGGCGCGCGGGTGGCGAGCGAGTACGCGTAGTGGGTCTGGAGATACTGCTCGAGCGCGAGCGCCGCGCCGAGCCGGTTGGTGGTCCCGCCCGTGATCCTCCGCGCGAGCTCGCGCACGCGGTCGCTCCCGGGGGGCAGCTCGAGGTCGGCGCCCCCGGCCTGCGGTTGCACCACCAGCGCCGGGTCGAACTGGGCCGAGTAATCGATCGGCAGCGGCGTGCCGTGCGCCACTCGCAGCATGCCGGACGGGTCGCGCACCAGCGCGACCCCCGGCGGCGAGGTGACGTCAATCGCGCCGAGCGGCAGGAAGAGCGTGTCGCCCTCGCGCTCGAGCGTGATCTCGACCCGGCGGAGCTCCGCGGCCGCCGGCCGCTCGGCGAGCACGATCGGCCGGCCCTCCCGGACCGTGAGCCGTTCCCCCTTCAGCTTCGACTCGACCCACCCCCCGGCGCGGTAGTGGGCCAGGGTCGCCCCGGCCAGACGGAGCCAGTCCGGGCTCACCCGGCCGGCGGGCACGCCGGGGAAGCGGACCCGCATCACGATCCGGCGCGACAGCGAGATGTCGCCGATGCCGCGCAGCCCGACCAGGGATCGGAACCCGCTGGTCGGGCGGCCCTCGAACGGACCGGCCGCGAACGGCGACCGCAGGCGGGGCAGCAGGGCGAACAGCGGCGCCGCCACCAGCACCGCCGTGACGACCGTGGCGGCGATCAGCCGCCACGACCGCGACGATTTAGCGGGCGCCGCCGGATCGCCGAGGGCGAGGGCCGTCAGCCGCCCGGCCGCCACGATCGCGAACGCGAGCAACCCCACCAGGTACAGGGCGAGCGCCGGGTGCGTCGAGGACGCGATCCCCGCCACGCCGACCAGCGCCACGACACCGCCCGCCAACCGAGCCCGCCCGGGCCGCCCGCACCCCGGCAGACGCACCGCCGACACCAGCACGGCCAGCTGGGCGACCGGCCGCAACACGCCGTAGCGGACGCCGCCGGCGGCGGCGACGGCCACCACGATCGCGACCGCGAGCGCGTTCTCGGCCCAGGCGGGCAGCGGGGCGAGCGGCCTTCGGCTCGCCGCCACCCACGCCGCCACCGCGAGGTACGGCAGCATGAACGGCCATCCCACGATGCCCGTCAGCGGCAACGGCGCTGCCACCGCGAGCGCGAACGCCGCCATCCAACGTTGCCGCTCGACAACGCTCCTCACCGCGCCTCCGCGAGGCGGTACACACCCGCCCCGGCCGCCAGCGGCGGCAGCGGGTCCTCGCCCGGGCCCACCGCCTGCACCAGGGCGAGCTGCGCGAGAACGCGCCGCGTGTGCGCGACGCCCGTCCCGGGAGTGATCACGGCGCCGCCGATCACGAGGCCGACCGGCTCGCCGCGCCGCAGCTGCTGCAGCGCCGAGGACGCCACCTCGCTCACGAGGTCCTCGAAGCGGTCGAGCAGGAGGGCGTCGTCGCGCCGTGGCAGCTGCCGGTCGAGCGCGAGGAAGCGCGAGGGGAGCGAGCGCTCGCGCCGCTCCATGACGATGAAGCGCTGCTGCCGCGCGGTCTGCTTCCAGTGGATGTCGCGGCGGTCGTCGCCGGAGCGGAACTCCCGCAGTTGCTCCACCTCGCCGCCGCGGCGGCCGCGCCCGGGCGCGGCGGCGTCCTCACGGCGCTCGAGTCCGGCGAACCGCGCCGCCCCGGCGCGCACCCGGCGCGGGTAGACGAGTACCTCTCCATCCTGCACCCAGCGCACCGACTTGATGAAGAACCCCAGCGGCAGCCGCACCTCGACCTGCACCGCCGGCAGCGGGCGGCGGCCGCGGCGGCCGAACACCGTCGGAACCCTCAGCGTGACCGAGCCGCGCGGCGGGACGACGGGCACCAGCGCGTGGCCGGGCGCGCCGACCAGGCGGCACACGACGAGCGCCGCCGGCAGCCAGCCGGAGGTGTTCGTGACCTCGAGCTCCAGCTCGACCGCGGCGCCCGCGAACGCTTCCCGCGGCGGCGACACCGCGACCCGGATCCGGCGCAGCGTGTGACGCGAGAACGTCCCCGAGGCCACGAACGACCCCAGGGCCAGCGACAGCAGCAGGTAGAGGGCGTTGTTGCCGGTGTTGAGCGCCGCCACACCGAGGACCGGCACCGCGACGATGAACACCCAGAACGCGGGCGTCGGCTTGAGCGCGAACCCCGGGAACGCCCCTCCAAGGCCCCACCGCCCGGTCCGTTCATTGGCCTTCGGCGGATCTCCAAACTCCCGGGTCCCGGGTCCCGGGGCCCGGAACCCGGCCTTGGTTGCCCGGCGCCCGGTACCCGGTTCTGCGCTCATAGCGGAACGGGCGTGCCGTCCACCACTTCGCGGATCACCGCCCGCTCGGCCTCGCTCCGGCTCCACCCCTCGTCGCCTTCGCCGCCTGCGAGCACGACGCGGTGCGCCATCGCCGGAACGGCCAGCCGCTGGACGTCGTCGGGGATCACGTACTCCCTGCCCTCGACCAGCGCGAGCGCCTGCGCCGCGCGGTGAAGCGCGAGCGCGCCGCGCGTCGACACACCGAGCCCGAGCGCGGGGTGCCGCCGCGTCCGCTGCACGAGCTCGAGCAGGTAGGTGAGCAGGGCCGGAGCCACCTTGACCTCGCGCACCCTCGCCTGCAGCTGCAGCAGCGCGCTCCCGTCCAGCACCGGCTGCACCGCCTCGAGTTCGCCCTCGACCCCGCCGGCGCGCAGCAGCGCCAGCTCCTCGTCCGGGGCCGGGTAGCCGAGCGAGATGC
>JAKAFI010000343.1 GCA_021818005.1 Acidobacteriota bacterium
GCTGCCGCGGCTGTTCGAGAGCAAGCTCCGGACGACGGCGCGCTTCGCCCAGGACGAGCTCGTCGGCCGCCCGCACACCTACTGGTCGACGTATCGTGAAAAGGTCGGGAAGGTGACGATCCCCGCGGTCGGCGAGGCCGCCAGGGCACACATCAAGACCGACCGGCTCATCGTCCTGGTCGTCGGCAACGTGGCCGAGATCCTCAAGGGGAGCCCGGACCACCCCGAGGCGTCGTTCGCGGCGTTCGGGCCGATCGTGCGCGTGCCGCTGCGCGACCCGCTCACGCTGCAGCCGATCAAGGAGTGACGCACCGTAACGGCTCACACGAGGCGCCCGGGCTCGCCCGGGCGCCTTTGCTATCCTCGACCGGGGTCGGAGACTGCCGGCGCCAGCGGGGAGCTGACGTGAGCGAGGTGTTCGTCCATCGGTTGGCGGGGAGCAAGCGGGCGCTCGAGGCGTGCCGCCTCGTCGAACGGCTGTACGCCGCCGGCAAGCGGGTGGCGGTGTGGGTCGAGGACCCGGGCCGAGCGGCCGTGCTCGACGACTACCTGTGGACGTTCGCGCAGAGCTCGTTCGTGCCGCACTCGCTGGCGGACGCCGCCGGCGCCGACGGCGACCCGGTGGTGATCGTGAGCGGGACGCTGTCGAACCCGAACGGGTCGGACGTGCTGGTGATCGGCGACGGCCGCGCAGACCCGGCGGCGGCCGCCTGGCCCGAGATCCACGACCTCGCCAGCGGCGCCGCGGAGGCCGAGGAGAGACGGGCCGCGTGGGCAACCGCAGGGCTGGCCGCTCGCGACGCTGGGTGAAGCGGCCCGGCTTCCGGCCGCCGGGTGGCGTCAACCGGGAACGAGGACGAGCGCGCCGGTGACGCGCGAACGCTTGACGCGCAGCAGCGCCTCGTTCGCGGCCGCCAGCGGCAGCGCCTCGACGGTGGTCGTGATCGGAACGGCGGCGGCGAGCGCCAGCAGCTCGCGGGCGTCGGCCCTGGTCGCGTTCGCCACCGAGCGCACGACCCGCTCCTGGTACAGCCGCTCGTACGGGAACCCCGGCAGGTCGCTCATCGTCACGCCGGCGCAGGCGACGCAGCCGCCGCGTTCGAGACGGGAGAGGGCGAGCGGGACCTGCTCCCCGGCGGGGGAGAAGATCACGGCGTGGTCGAGCGGCGCCGGCGGCGCCTCCTCGGGGAAGCCAGCCCACGCCGCTCCGAGCGCGCGGGCGTGCTCCTGGTGGCGGGCGGCGCGGGTGAAGACGAACACGTCGCAGCCGACGTGGCGGGCGACCTGGATGGCGACGTGCGCCGAGGCGCCGAAGCCGAAGATCCCGAGCGTGCCGCCCGCCATCGCCCCGGCGAGCCGGAGGGCACGGTAGCCGATGACACCGGCGCAGAGCAGCGGCGCGGCCTGGACGTCGGCGAACCCGTCGGGGATCGGGTAGGTGAACGCGGCCTCGACGGCGACCCGCTCCGCGTAGCCGCCGTCGCGCTGCAGGCCGGTGAAGCGGGCGTCCGGGCAGAGGTTCTCGCGGCCGCTGCGGCACCATCGGCAGGCGCCGCACGCGCCACCGAGCCAGGCGACGCCGACCCGGCGCCCGAGGAGATCGGCGGCGCCGGGGCCGGCGCGTTCGACGACGCCGACGATCTGGTGGCCGGGGATCAGCGGCAGCCGGGGCAACGGCAGCTCGCCCTCGACGGTGTGGAGGTCGGTGCGGCAGACCGCGCACGCCGCCACCTTGAGCACGACCTCCGTCGGGCCGGGCTCGGGTTCGGGAAGCGTCTTCGCCGCCAGCGGCCGCGCCTCGGCGGTCGCCGGCCGGTCGAGCACCATCGCCTGCATCGGACGCTCGCCTCCGCCCATGATTCTAGACGCGATCTGGTGCTAGAATCGCGCGCCGCCGACGCGGCTGGAGGCGCAAATGAGCTGGGGCAGGTTTTCGGGAGCGGTTCTCGCCGGCTTGGTCGTGGCGAGCGGGGCATGGGCGCAGCAGCCGGATACCTACCCGACCAAGATCGGGTTCGTCTACGTACAGCGGGCCCTCGCCAATACCGAGGAGGGGAAGGCGCGCCTGAAGGACCTCGACGACTGGGCGCGGCCGCGCCAAGAGGAGCTGGCGGCCCTCGACAAGCAGGTCAGCGATCTCAAGAACGACATCATGGCCAAGCAGGGCGTGGCGAGCGACGACGCGATCGCCGAGCTCAACCGCAGGTTCGTGGTGAAGCGCCGGGAACTCGAGGACCGGCAGAGGGCCGCGAAGCGGGATTTTGAAGCCAAGCAGCAGGCGATCCTCAAGGACATCGGCAGCAAGCTGCAGGACGTGATCAACAAGTACGCCGAGTCGAACCACTACACGGCGGTCTTCATCCTCAACCCCGAGCAGCTCGCGTACATGACCCCGTCGGCGGACATCACCGACGCCGTGACCAAGCTCTACAACGACAAGTACCCGCTCGCCGCGAAGGCCTCGGCGCCGCCGGCCAAGTAGCGGTCGGCCAGGGAGTGACGACGTGGGACGCCGACTGACACGGAAGCAGATCAAGAAGGACGAGTTCATCTCGCTGGTCGACCGCTCGGTCCAGTGGGTGGGCCAGAACGCCCGCCAGGCGCTGATCGGCCTCGGCGCGGTGCTGGCGATCGCGCTGATCTGGTGGGGTGTGACCGCGTTCCTGGGGAGCCGCACGGAGGCGGCGAGCCAGGCGATCTCGGACGCCCTCGCAGCGTACAACGCACCGGTCGGAAGCGCGGCCCCGGCCGGCGCCACGCTCAAGTTCGCCACCGACGGCGAGCGCCTCGACGCGGCGGAGAAGGCGTTCAAGGCGGTGAGATCGCGCTACCGGTTCACGCCGCAGGCCAAGGTCGCCGACCTCTTCCTGGCGCGCATCGCGGCGGACCGGGGCGATCAGACACGGGCGATCCGCTTGCTCGGAGATATCGCGAGCAGGCGCTCGACCGACCCCGTCGTCCGCCTGGCGATGCTCGACCTGATCCGGCTCCGAGTGGCCCGCGGCGAGGGGATGCAGCTGGTGCCCGAGCTCGAGTCGATGGCCGACGGGAAGGATCCGCGCCTGCCGCGCGACGCGGCGATGTTCCACCTGGCCGAGATCTGGGAGCACGCGGGCAAGCCGGACGAGGCCACCAAGCTCTACCGCAAGCTCATCGAGAACTTTCCCGACTCTCCGTACCGTCTCGAGGCGCAGCAGCGGCTGGCGTCCGCCGGGTAGCCCGGAGCGGGCCGGCGGC
>JAKAFI010000045.1 GCA_021818005.1 Acidobacteriota bacterium
GCCGGTTGCGCCGCGGGCGCGGGCGGCGCCGGTGCGGCCTTCGCCTCGGCGGGCGCGGCGGCGGCGCCGGCGCTGACGCCGGCCTCGGCGATGACGCCGATCACGGTCTCGACGGCGACCGTGGTCCCGGGGCCGTGCACGATCTTGCCCAGCCGGCCGCTCGCGGGCGCCGGCACCTCGGCGTCCACCTTGTCGGTCGAGATCTCGAGCAGCGGCTCGTCCTTGACGATCTCGTCCCCCTCGTTCTTGAACCAGCGGACGATCGTCCCCTCGGTGATCGACTCACCCATCTGCGGCATCAGGACGTTGACCGGCATGAGCGCCCTCCGGGAGTGAAGAGTTCAGAGTGAACAGTGAAAAGTAAGAGGGAAGAAGGAAAAGGGAAGACGAAGAACGAAAGACACACGATGCCATCCGTTGGATGAGAACACGCAGGGGCGGGGAAGGCTTCCCGCGCGGCGTCTTTGCTAGAAGTGGATCGTGGCACCGTGGACCCCCTCGGCGGCCTCGTGGATCGCCTCGTGCATCGTGGGGTGGGCGTGGATCGTGCGGATCAGCTCCTCGGCGGTGAGCTCGCCGCGCAGTGCCGCCTCGCCCTCGGCGATCAGCTCGGTGGCGCCGGCGCCGACGATGTGCAGCCCGAGCACCTCGTCGTACTTCGCCTCGGCGACGATCTTCACGAACCCGGCCGTCTCGCCGAGGATCGCCGCCTTGCCGCTCGCCGTGAACGGGAAGGTGCCGACGCGCACGTCGTACCCCTGCTCGCGCGCCCGCGCCTCGGAGAGGCCGATCGCGCCGACCTCCGGCCAGCAGTAGGTGCACGACGGCACCTGGTTGTAGTTGATCGGCGGCGGATTCTTGCCGGCGATGTGCTCGGCGGCGAGTACGCCCTGCATCGAGGCGACGTGGGCGAGCCACGGCGTCGCGAGCAGGTCGCCGATCGCGTACACCCCGTCCTCGTGCGTGCGGCCGAACTGGTCGACGACGATGCGCCCGCGCTCGATCTGCACCCGGGTGCTCTCGAGCCCGATCCCCTTGAAGTTGGCCTGCCGCCCGACGGCGAGCAGGAGCTTGTCGGCCTCCAGCTCGAGCGCCGTGCCGTTCGCGGTGACCGCCTTGCAACGCACGACCCCGTCGACGACCTTCGCCTCCTCGACGCGGGTCGCGACGTGCACCTCGATCCCCTGGCGGCGGAACGCCTTGGCGACCTCGGCGGAGACATCGGCGTCCTCGAGCGGGAGCACGCGATCGAGGAGTTCGACCACGGTGACCTTCGAGCCGAAGCGCGAGAACACGGAGGCGAACTCCATCCCGACCGCGCCGGCGCCGAGCACGAGCAGGCGCGGCGGCACCTCGGCGAGCTCGAGGATGTGGTCGGAGTTGAGCAGGCGGTCGCCGTCAGCGGCGAGGAACGGCAGGTCGCCGCAACGCGAGCCGGTCGCCACGATCACGTTCTTCGCTTGGTACCGCTCGACCGTGCCATCTGCCTTCGTCACCTCGACGGTGTGGGCCCCGGCCAGCCGCCCCGTCCCCTGCACCCAGGCGACCTTGTGCTTCTTGAACAGGCTCTCGATCCCCTTGGCGTTCTTGGTCACGACGCGGCGCTTGTGCGTGTGCGCGGCGGCGAGATCGAGCGCCACCCCGGTGGCGACGACGCCGAACTTGGCGCCGTCGCGCGCCTGCTGCAGCAGGTCGGCGGTGTGCAGCAGCGCCTTGGTCGGGATGCAGCCGCGGTGAAGGCAGGTGCCGCCGAGCATCGCGTCCTTCTCGACGACGAGGACGGAAAGGCCGAGCTGGCCGGCGCGGATCGCGGCGACGTAGCCGCCGGGGCCGGAGCCGATGATGACGAGGTCGTGCGCCGCATCACCCATGACGAAACCTCCTCCGCAGCCGCACCGTGGCGGCGACTCATTCTACCCGGGACGCTGGGTGGCGCTAGACGACGATGATCCTGGGGAACGACGCCTTGGCGAACTCCTTGTGCTTGTGGCAGTAGACCGAGTAGGAGTAGACGACGGGCGTCCTCGGCTTCGCCACCGAGACGATGAGCTTCTTCCCCTTCGCGGGCACGCCGAACACCGGGCCCCGGGCCCGCGGGAAGAGGTTCGCGGCGCGGCTCGGCGTCGGGACGAACACGGTCAGGCGCCCGGCCTTCGACTTGAAGGTGACGGTGCCGCCCGGGCGCACCGACGCTTCGGGCGGGTCGACGATGCACACGCCCTTGTCGGTGCGCAGGACGGTGACGACCACGTGCTTCGGCGCCGCCTTGGCGACCGGCGGCTTGGCCGAGCGCGTCGGCTTCGCCGCCCGTTTCGGTTGCGCCTTCCTCTTGGCTGGGACCTTCCGCATGCTCTCTCTCCTCTCTCCGCTGTTCCACGACCGCGTCTCGCTGCGCGACGCGCGACAGGCCCACGGCGGCGGCCGCCCCGCGTCAGGTTGTCGGATCGTTCGTTCCTTGCTTCATTGTGCCACGTTGTGCAACCGCCGTCGCCGCCTGGCTATTTCGCGGCCGGCGCCGGCGCCCGGTGCGCCCGCAGCAGCGTCTGCAGCCGCGGGTCGCGCAGCAGCGGAGCGAACGCGGGCCGCTGCTCGAGATCGGCGGCGGGGAAGCCGAGCGCGAGACCGATGCCGATCCAGTCGATCGCCCGCTCCCTCTCGCCGAGGTCGGCGCGGACGTCGGCGATCGCGATCGCGAGGTCAGCCTGCGTGCGGCCGGCGTCCTCGATCCGGGCGAGGTACGCGCGCGCCGTGGCCGCCTCGCCGAGGACGGCGCTGTAGCTGGCGAGGTCGGCGAGCACGACCGGGTCGTTCGGGTTGACGGCGAGCTGGCGTCCGGCCAGGTTCGAGGCCGTCAGCAGCGCCTCGCGCGCCTGGGCCTCGTGGTCGCCGAGCCAGTGGTAGGCGATGCCGGTGTTCCCCCACACCACGTACTCGTCGGCGTCGAGCCCCGACGCCTTCTCGTACTGGACGATCGCGTCGGTCCACCGTTTCTGCATGAACGCCAGGGTGCCGCAGTTGGAGTAGGCGGCGTACGTCGGCCGGATCGCGAGCGAGCGCTCGAACATCGCCCGCGCCTCGTCGTAGCGCCCGACGCTGAAGTAGAGGGCGCCGAGGTTGTTCGCGATCCACTCGTTGCCCGGGTCGAGCGTGAGCGCACGGCGGTACATCGCCTCCGCCTCCGGGTAGCGGCTGCGGCGCACGTAGAACTTGGCGAGCGCCTGGTACGAGGTCCACAGGCCGGGTTGCGAGGCGATCGCGCGGGTGTACGCGGCTTCGGCGTCGCCGAACCGCCCCATCGTCTCGTACGCCTTCGCGAGGCCGCGCAGCGCGGCGGCATCGGTGGGGTTCGCTCGCAGCGCCAGCTCGAACTCCGGCACCGCGCCCTCCGCGTCGCCCTTGGTGAGGCGGATCGTCGCGAGCGTGATGTGGACCTGGGGCAAGCCCGGGTCGAGGCCGGCCGCGGTGTCGCCGGCGGCAATCGCCTTGGCGACCAGGCCCGGGTCCTTCGCAGCCTGGTATTCGGCGAGGTAGGCCTGCCCGAGCCCAGCCCAGGCGAGCGAGAACTTCGGGTCGAGCGCCGTCGCCCGCCGGAACAGCTCGGCGGCGGCCGCCGCGTCCGGCGCCCCGGTGCTCGGATACAGCGCGCCAAGGGCGCGCAGGTACAGGTCCTGCGCATCGGCGACCGTGGTGCCGCCGGGCAGCGGCGTGCGCCAGGCCATGCGCGGCAGCTCGAGATCGAGCATCTCGGCGAGCGCCCACACCGCCCGGTCCTCGAGCCGGTAGAGTTCGGCGGTGTTCTCGTCGATCGTGACCGAACGGATCTGACGCGGCGTCGGGCCGTCCACCCGGTTGAGGTTGAGCGTGACGCGCACGTCGCCCGGGTTGCGCTGGACGAACCCCGTGACGGCGAGGTTCACGCCGAGCCCGTCGCGCGCCTGGGTCGGGCTCGTGAGGTGTTTCGCCCGGACGTCGGAGAACGGCACGACCCAGACGCGGTAGCGCTGCAGCTGCGTGAGCCGGCTTGTCAGGCTTTCCGGCAACCCGTCGCAGAAGCGCTGGTTGGCCGGTTCGCCGCCGACGTTGGTGAACGGCAGCACGGCCAGGATCCTCTGGTCCGGTGCCCGTTCGGGGTGGAGCAGCGCGCGGACGTCGGGTCGCCAGAGGACGACCGCGGCGAGCGCCGTGAACGACACGCCGGCCAGGACGCCGAGCGCGAGCCGCCGCCGCGGCCGCCGCGCCGCGGCCGGCGCCGAGGTGAGGGTCGGCTGTGAGGCGAGCCGCAGCGTGCGGCGGACGCAGTCGAGATCGGCGACGAGCTCGGCGGCGCTCTGGTAACGGCCGGCGGGATCCCGGGCGATACACCGTGCGATGATCGCTGCCAGCTGCGGCGGCACGTCCGGTCTGGCGGCCGCCAGCGTCGCGGAGATCCCGCCCGTCGTCTCGGCGCCGGCGTCGTCTCGCACGGCGGCGAGCGAGCGGCCGGCGAGCATCTCGAACAGCACCGTACCCAGCGACCAGATGTCGGAGCGCTCGTCGACTGGGACGCCGAGCACCTGTTCCGGCGACATGTACGCGGGCGTCCCCGCGACCGTGCCGGGCGCGCCGGGCTGCGTCTGCCCAACCAGGGTGGCGAGCCCGAAGTCCACGAGCTTGACGCCGCCGTCGCGGGCGAGCATGACGTTCGCGGGTTTGATGTCGCGGTGGACGATGCCGTGCCGGTGCGCGTGCGCCAGCCCCTCGGCGATCTGCATGCCGATCACGATGGCGTCCTCGACGGGGAGCGGGCCGCGCTCGAGGCGGCTCTTGAGCGACTCGCCGTCCACGTATGCCATGCAGATGAAGACCTGGCCGTCCGGCGTCTCGTCGATCTCGTGCACGGCGCACACGTGCGGATGGTCGAGTGCGCTGGCCGCCTGCGCCTCGAGCACGAGGCGCGCCTTCGCCGCCTCGTCCCGGGTCAGCTCCGGCGGGAGGAACTTCAAGGCCACCGGGCGCTTGAGCCGCTCGTCCTCGGCCTTGTACACGACCCCCATGCCGCCGCCGCCGAGGCGCTCGACGATCGTGTAGTGGGAGACGCGCTCGCCGATCACACGCCGTCCCCGGGGCGCGGGCGACACCCCCCGGCGATCCTCGCGTGACGGGGAACGCGCGCGTTCATTGGCCTGGCTCTACCTCTTGATTTCGATCCCGCAGCCCGCGTTTGTCAAGCGTGGAGCGGGCCGGGGAGCGGACGCACGCGTCGGGCGATAATCGAAGCATGCGCCCCGCAACCGTGTCCACGCCGCCGGTCGTGACGCTGGCGGCGCTCGGGTTCGCCGCCGCGGTTGCGCAGGCGGTGCTGCTGCGCGAGGCGATGGCGGCGATCGGCGGCTCGGAGCTGGCGTGGGGAGCGGTCCTATCCCTGTGGCTGGCCGCGATCGGCGCCGGCGCCTGGCTGGGCAGCCGGTGGGGCAACTGGCGGCAGGCGCGGCTGGGGCCGTTGGCGCTCGTGGTGGTGACCGGGTTGGCGGTGGTGCTGGTGCGGGCGGCGCCGGCGCTGATCGGGGCCGAGGCGGGCGAGGCGGCGACGGCGTGGCACGACGCCTGGATCTGGGCGCTCGCGGTCGCGGCTCCGGCGTTGGTGGGGGGCTGGTGCTTCCCGGTGGCCGCGGCGGCTCTCGCCGGGGCGGAGAGGCCGGCGGCGGCCTACGCTCTCGAGAGCGCCGGCGGGGTGCTGGGAGGGTTGGCGTTCACGTTCGTCCTGGCGCCAGGAGGCGCGGCCGCCGCCGTGTGCGTCGCCGCCGGAATCTCGGCCGCGGCCGTGCTCCTGTTCGCCGGGCGCCGGGTGGCGTGGTTCGCGCCGGCGCCGCTGCTCGCCGGTCTCGTCCTCGCCGCCCCCGCGGGGCGGGCGCTCGAGGCAGCCTCGTGGCGCTGGTCGGCCAGGCCCGGCGTGCTCGCCGACTGGCGCGAGACCCACGTGCAGCGCCTCGAGCTGGCGGCCGGGTCGCCGGCGGTGATCTACGCCGACGGGCGGCTCGCCGCCTGGTTCCCCGACCCGTACGGCACGGTGCCGCGCGCCCACCTGCTAATGCTGCTGCACCCGCGCCCGGAGCGCGTCCTCGTCGTCGGCGCGGCCGACGGCGGGTTCGTGACGATGCTGCACCATCCGGTGCGGCGGCTCGTCGCGATCGAGGAGGACCCCGGCCTCGCCGCGGTGCTGCCGCGATGGCTCGGTCCGCCGGCGGCGGCGGCGTTCGCGGACCCGAGGTTCGCGCTCGCGGCCGGGGACCCGGTGCGGCTGGTCCGGCGTTGGGGGGCGTGGGACCTGCTCGCGCTCACCGACGGCGACCCCACGACGCTGCGGCGCAACCGCACCCGCACCGTCGAGTTCTTCCGCGCCTGCCGCCGGGCGCTGGCGCCGGGGGGGATCCTCGCCGTCCGCGTCGGGGTGGGCGACACCTACCTCGGCGGCGCCGGCGGTCGCCTGCTCGCGATCGAGGCGGCCACGCTGGCGCGGGTGTTCCCCGAGGTGGTCGGCGTACCTGGCGACGAGGTGCTGCTGCTCGCGGGCCGCGACCGCGGGACGGTGAGCGTCGATCCGGCGGTGCTGCTCGCCCGCTGGCGCACCCGCGGCGTGAGCGGCGGCGACTTCGACCCGCGCACGCTGGCGCTCCTGCTCGACCCGGGACGCGCCGCGGCGCTGCAGGCGTTCATCGCCGCGGCGCGGGCGCCGGTGGACACCGCGCGCCACCCGCGCGCGGTGCTGCTCGCCGCGGCGCTGCGCGAGGCGCGCGGGGCGCCGGCGCTGCTGGTGGCGGCAAGCGCGCTCGAGCGTCAGGCCCCGGCGGTGCTCGGCGTCGTGCTCGCCGCCGCAGCGGCGCTGCTGCTCGCGCGCGCCGCCGGCGGCGCCGCGTTCGGGATCGAGGCGGGCGCGATCGTCGGCCTCGCCGCGATGGGGTGGTGGGTGCTGCTGCTCGCGTGCTGGCAGGAGAGCCTCGGCTCGGTGTACGGCGAGGTCGGGGCGTTGTCGGCGGCGTTCATGGCGGGGACGGCGGCGGGAGCGTGGGGAGCGCGGCGGCGGCCGCGCCCGGGTCCGGCGGCGTTGGCGGGCGTGCTCGCCGGAGGTGCGACGGTGTCGCTGGCGATCGCCGCCGGCCTCCCGCTCGTCTTCCCCCGTGTGGCGGTGGTGTCGTTGCTGCTCGCGGGCGGCGCCCTCACCGGCGTGGCGTTCCCATCGGTGGCGCGGCTGGCCGGCCCGTCGACGCCCCGGCGCGGCGCCGGGCGCGGCTTCGCCGCGGACGAAGTCGGAGCGGCGGTGGCGGCGCTGCTCGTCGGCCTCGTGGTCCTCCCCTGGGCGGGACTCGCGAGCGGCGCGCTCGGCCTGGCGGCGCTGGGGAGCGCGGCCGCCGCCGCGCTCCTGCTGGTCGCACGCCACGACCGGCGCTAGGATACCGGCGGAGGAACGGATGGACGTCGAGCAGAGAAGAGCGCGTTACGGCCGCGTCGCCGAGCAGCTCCGAGGGCTCTTCGCCGCGACCTCGGATCCGACGGCGCGGATGGCGACCGCGGCCGCGGTGCTGCACGCGAAGATCGACGGCTTTTTCTGGACCGGCTGGTACCTGCTGCGCGACGGGGCGCTGACCGTCGGGCCGTACCAGGGCTCGCTCGCCTGCCTGGTGCTGCAGGCCCACACCGGCGTCTGCTGGGCGGCGATCGATCGCGGCGAGACCGTGATCGTCGCCGACGTGCACGCGTTCGCCGGGCACATCGCCTGCGACGCGCGCTCGCGCTCCGAGATCGTGGTGCCGCTGCGTGACGCCTCCGGGGCGATCATCGGCGTGCTCGACGTCGACTCCGAGGCCCCGGCGCGGTTCGACGATACCGACCGCGAGGGCCTCGAGGTTATTGCCGCCCTGATCCACTCGTAAGTCTTCTTCAAGTCACGCGAAAGTCACGTTCAATCACAATTAGATCTCCAACCGCTCGCGGCTTTTCGCGGTCTGGCGAGGGGACTTGACAGCCGGCGAGGAGCCGGGGTACAAACGGTCCAAGTTTTCTCGTCTCACGAGCGATCGCATGGACATCTTCCGGGGGGGAGATTCGAGGTATTCAGCCGACGCCACTTTCGGGACATCCCGTCCCGGAAGTGAAGGCGTCGGCTTTTTTCTTGGGGGGGGCTGATGAACAAGTGGCTGGTCGTGCTGGGTGCGGTTCTCATCCAACTATGTCTGGGGGCTATCTATGCGTGGTCGGCGTTCACCCAGGCGCTGACGACACCGCTCGCGAAGGGGGGGGTGTTCGGCTTCACGGCGACGCAGAGCCAGACGATCTTCTCGGTCGAGCTGGCGGTGTTCGCGGTCGTGATGGTGCTGGCCGGTCGCTGGCAGGCCAAGGTCGGCCCGCGGCTCGTCGCCTTCCTCGGCGGCATCCTGGTCGGGCTCGGCTACATCCTCGCGTCGTTCGTCGGCCAGACGTTCGGCGGGCAACTGATCACCATCGGCGTGATCGCCGGCGCCGGAATCGGGCTCGCGTACGTCTGCCCGATCACCGTCGGCATCCAGTGGTTTCCCAAGCAGAAGGGGATGATCACGGGCGTCGCGGTCGCCGGCTTCGGCTTCGGCGCGCTGCTCTGGGTCAAGCTCGCCGGGCCGTGGGCGAACCTGATCAAGACCCACGGCGTGCTCGGCACCTACCGGATCTACGGCGTGATCTTCCTGCTCGCCGTCGTCATCGGATCGATCTGGATGGTCAAGCCCAAGGAGTTCGCGGCCGCGGCCAAGGGCGCCACGGGCGCCGGGCTGCCGACCGGCATCCCGCCGGAGAAGATGCTCAAGACGCCGCAGTTCTACATCATTTGGCTCACCTTCGCGGTCGGCGGCATGGCGGGCCTGATGGTGATCGGGGTCATCGGCCTCTTCATCAAGGACGCGCTCACCGCGACCGGCATGGAGACCGCCCGGGCGCTGGTGATCGCGGGCACGGCGATGGGCGTCTTCTTCGCCATCGCCAACGGCCTCGGGCGTCTGATCTGGGGCAGCATCTCCGACAGGCTGGGGCGCAAGACCTCGGTGATCGTCATGTCGGCGCTCCAGGGCGTGATGATGTTGCTGTTCTACTTCGTGCTCTCGTCGTCCGAGTGGCCGTTGTACATCGGCGCGGCGCTGATCGGGTTCAACTTCGGCGGCAACTTCGCGCTCTTCCCGGCGCTCACCGCCGACGTGTTCGGCGCGGTCACGGTTGGCCGCAACTACGGCTGGGTGTTCACCTCGTACGGGGTGGGCGGCATCGTCGGCCCGCTCATGGCCGGGGTGTTCAAGGACATGGGGCAGGGCAAGGGGGTCAGCGCCTGGATGCCGGCGTTCGTCATCGCCGGTGTCGCGCTCCTGCTGGTCGCGGCGTTGATGACCCGGTTGAGGCCCGTCGGAGAGGGCGCCGAGAGCGCCGAGAGGGCGAAAGCGGAAACCGTCGGCGAGAGGCGGGTCCCCGCGTGAGGGAACAGGATGCCTGGTGCCGCGCCGTCCGGTCCGATCGGAGCGCCGTCATCGTGGCCGGCGCCGATCGACGCCGCGCGGCGGAAGCACTGGGGAAGAGCTCGAAAGGAGGTGCGCGGCACGCGACGTCCGAGCCACCTTGCACCGGCCGCGATGGCCGGCTTCGGAGGAGACGGATCGTGAGGGGCGAAGCTCGTAGCTTCACCGACAGGTTGACGTGGCAAGCCTGATCGCTGACTACAGGTTCACTGCGGTTTTCGACGCCCCGCTGCGAAGTAAAAGGGCGGAAAGGGAGGGAGTCCATGGCTGACGAGAGAAGCGCTGTCGTGCAGAACATGATCGTGGACACCACCGCCAACCCCGCGCCTCTGGGTTTGCTCGGGTTCGGCATGACCACGGTCCTGCTCAACCTAGCCAACGCAGGCGTTATCGGCCTCAGTAGCATGATCCTCGCGATGGGCATCGCGTACGGCGGTCTCGCGCAGATCATCGCCGGCATCGAGGAGTGGAAGAAGAAGAACACGTTCGGCGCCACGGCGTTCACCTCGTACGGTCTCTTCTGGTGGTCGTTCGTGATCCTCTTCCTCCTGCCGAATACTCCGGCCGGCCAGAAGTTCCAGAACGACAAGGGCGGCGTCATCGCCTACCTCATCATGTGGGGGATCTTCACCCTCGTCCTCTACATCGGCACGCTCAAGCTCAACCGCGCCCTGCAGGTGGTGTTCCTGACCCTGTGGATCCTCTTCTTCCTCCTGGCTCTCGGGGACATCACGGGCAGCGCCGCGTTGAAGACGTTCACGGGGTACGAAGGCATCTTCTGCGGCCTCTCCGCCATCTACACCGGCCTCGCCCAGGTCCTCAACGAGGTGTACGGGCGGACGGTCTGGCCGCTGGGCGTCGTGAAGAAGTAGGAAGGTTGCGTTGCGGCACAGCTTTCTGGCCCATGACCGCCGGGGGAGGGGGCACCACCCCCCTCCCCCGGGAATTCCAGTCCACCGAGTCCCTGTCAACCGGTAAGGAGATCCGAAGATGGCCAACCGAGAGGTCACGGAAGTCACCGAAGCTCAAATGGCGGTCCACTGGAAGGAAGAGGAGTACTACTACCCGCGCGCCCAGTTCATCGCGCAGGCGAACATGACGGACGCGGACATCCTCGAGCGCTTCGGGGAGAAGAACTTCCCGGAGTGCTACAAGGAGTACGCCGACATGCTCACCTGGTACAAGTACTGGGAGAAGACGCTCGACGCCTCCAACCCGCCGTTCTGGAAGTGGTTCGTCGGTGGGGAGCTCAACGCCTCGTACAACTGCGTGGACCGCCACCTCGCGAAGTACCGCAACAAGACGGCGATCCACTTCGTCTCCGAGCTGGAGACCGAGGCGATCCAGCACGTCACCTTCCAGGAGCTGTACGTCCGGGTCAACGAGTTCGCCGCCCTGCTGCGCGACTTCTGCGGCCTCAAGCGCGGCGACCGCGTCACCCTCCACCTGCCGATGACGGCCGAACTGCCGATCACGATGCTCGCCTGCGCCCGCCTGGGCGTGATCCACTCGCAGGTGTTCAGCGGCTTCTCCGGCAACGCCTGCGGCGAGCGCATCGAAGACTCGCAGAGCCGCGTCCTCATCACCATGGACAGCTACTACCGCTCCGGCAAGCTGCTCGACCACAAGAAGCAGGCCGACATCGCCTACGAGACGGCGCACCGGATGGGCAAGCCCCCGGAGAAGGTGCTGATCTGGGAACGCTACCCAGGCAAGTACTCGGCGGAGACGCCGGTCGTCGAGGGTCGTGACTTCATCGTCAACGACATCCTGCCGAAGTACCGCGGCCACCGGATCGAGCCCGAGCGGATGAAGTCCGAGGACGTGCTGTTCCTGATGTACACGAGCGGCACCACCGGCCGCCCCAAGGGCGCGCAGCACAGCACCGGCGGCTACCTCGCGTACGTCACCGGGACATCGAAGTACATCCAGGACATTCATCCCGAGGACGTGTACTGGTGCATGGCGGACATCGGCTGGATCACCGGCCACTCGTACATCGTCTACGGGCCGCTCGCGCTTGCGGCCTCGACGGTGATCTACGAGGGAATCCCCACGTACCCCGACGCCGGCCGTCCGTGGCGGATCGCCGAGGAGCTGGGCGTCAACATCTTCCACACCTCCCCGACGGCGATTCGCGGCCTGCGCCGTGCCGGGGAGGACATTCCCCGCAAGTACAACCACCACTTCAAGCATATGACCACGGTCGGCGAGCCGATCGAGCCCGAGGTCTGGCGCTGGTACTACAACGAGGTGGGCAAGAAAGAAGCGGTCATCGTCGACACCTGGTGGCAGACCGAGACCGGCGGCTTCCTGTGCAGCACGGTCCCGGCGCTGATGCCGATGAAGCCCGGCAGCGGCGGCCCCGGGATGCCGGGCATCTACCCGATCGTCTTCGACGACGAGGGCAAGGAGCTGCCGGCCGGGATCGGCAAGGCCGGCAACATCTGCATCCGCAACCCGTGGCCGGGGCTGATGCAGACGATCTGGGGCGACCACGATCGGTTCGTCCGCCAGTACTACGAGCGCTACTGCAAGGACAAGAAGTCCAAGGACTGGCACGACTGGCCGTACTTCGCCGGTGACGGCGCGGTGCTCGCCGCCGACGGCTACGTGCGTATCCTCGGCCGTATCGACGACGTCATCAACGTCGCCGGCCACCGGCTCGGCACCAAGGAGCTGGAGAGCGCTGCCCTGACCGTCGAGGAGGTGGCCGAGGCCGCGGTGGTCCCGATCCCCGACGAGGTCAAGGGGCGGGTGCCGGAGCTCTACGTCTCGCTCAAGCCCGGCTTCAAGGCGAGCAAGGAGCTACAGGACAAGATCGCCAAGGCGCTCTCCGACGCGATCAGCCCGATCGCCCGGCCGAAGCACGTCTGGATCGTCCCCGACATGCCGAAGACGCGCTCGGGCAAGATCATGCGCCGGGTGCTCGGCGCCATCTCCAGCCACGCCAACACCGGCGACGTCACGACGCTGGCCAACCCCGAGGTCGTCGAAACGATCCGCGTCATGGTTCAGGAGGAAGGGAAGTGAGGACGGAGGCGGTTGGGATCCAGAGCCCTTTTTGCGTGGCCGCAAAGAACGGTTCTCATGCCCGAAAGGAGGGCGAAATGTCGCCAAGAACAACGCTGTTTGTCGTCCTCGTCGCAGCCGCACTTGTGGTTGCTGGGACCACCCCGGTGCTGGCGCAACAAGACACCCCCAACGGGGTCACGTCGGCGCTGCTGCAGCCCGCTGGCACGACGGACGCGGGCGGTGGTGGCACGCCACCGATCCAGGTCAAGCTGGGCGGCAAGGAGACGCTAACGATCAAGGGCTTCCTGAGCGCGACCTATTACGCTCAGGACGCGAGCTTCGACGGGGGGTTCGGGAACGGGCAGAACGCCCAGTGGCCGACGGCCAACTACGAGAGCGGCAAGTGGTTCAACGGCGGCGACCTGCGCAACACCCGGCTGATCCTGGCGTTCGACGGTCCGGAAACCGCGGACGGCTGGAAGATGGGCGCCTACGTCGAAGGTGACTTCTTCGGCGGCTTCAACGGCGCCGGCGCCTTCAGCCAACAGCAGGCGACCCCGCGCCTGAGGCTCGCCTTCACCGACCTCACGAAGGGCGGGACGACGCTGCGCATCGGGCAGTTCTGGTCGCCGTTCTTCGGCGAGGTGCCGGAGTCGCTCTCCCACATCGCGTTCCCGCTCGGCTACGGCTCCGCCGGCATGCTGGGCTGGCGCTTCCCGGGGGTTTTCGTCTACCAGAAGCTCACGCCGAAGACGGCGAAGACGCAGATCCAGCTCGACCTGGCCGTGATGGAGGGCTCCTGGAACGGGCCCGCCTCGGGCGAGCTCAACAACCAGACGTTCGGCAACGTCGGCTTCCGCGGCCAGTTCGACGCCAAGCTCAACTTCTCGGGCAAGGACGGCGCGGGCAACGCCTGGAGGCTGTACGTCGCCGGCCACTACGATCAGAAGAGCCTCAACGGGGTCGGCAACGCCTTCCCGGCGCAGCACGGCCAGACCAAGCTCAACGGCACCGGCGCCGAGGTCGGTGGCGCCTACAAGATCGGGGCGTTCCTGATCCACGGCAACCTCTACACGACCAAGGCCGATGGACAGAACTTCGCCGCCCTCACCCAGTTCGGCGACATCAAGGACACCGGCGGCTGGCTGCAACTCGGCTACGACTTCACCAAGCGCTGGAGCGGCTACCTGTTCTACGGCACCGTGAACGCCAACCGCAACGACGTGCTCGAGTGGGTCGGCGCCACCGGCCGCCAGAAGAACAACCAGGCGGTGGCGATGGTCGAGTGGTCGCTCGGGCAGTACCAGCTCGGGCTCGAGTGGTTGCACGACGAGCTCACGCTGGCCAACAACACCAAGCTGAAGGGGAATCAGATCGCGTTGAGCACGAGGTTCTTCCTCTAGGTTTGACGTGAACCGTCGGTACCGTTTCGGCAGCCGCGAGACACCCGGGGTCCGCCGGGTGTCTCGCGGGGCTGCCCCCGCTGGGAGCCGACCGGGCTGCGGCGGAGCAGCTCCTTTCCGCGAGCCGCCACGCCGGCGACGGCGCCCCGGCGGCCGTTTCGGACACGCGACACACAGGGGTACGACCGCGCCGGGGTACGGGGCTATACTCGCGCAGCGGATCCGTGCCTTGTCAGCTTTGGGAGAAAAGGGAGGCGAGTGATGAACACGCTGTGGATCGTCGTCGCGGCTGTCGTCGTCATCTATGTCGCCTACACCCAGTACGCGAAGCGGGTCGACCGGAACGTGATCAGGGCCGACGCCAAGCGCGCGACGCCGGCGAGGATGTACATGGACGGCGTGGACTTCATGCCGACCAGCAAGAACGTCCTCTACGGCTACCATTTCAAGTCGATCGCGGCGGCCGGACCGATCGTCGGGCCGATCACGGCGGCGTACATCTGGGGCTGGCTCCCGGCGCTCATCTGGCTCGTGATCGGCGTCAGCTTCATCGGCTGGGTGAGCGACTACTCGGCGATCATGGTGGCCGTCCGCAACGACGGCAACAGCCTCTCCGCCATCTCCTACAAGGTCATCGCGCCGCGCACGCGGACGATCCTTTTCATCTTCATCTTCTTCTACCTCCTGCTGCTCGCCGGCGCGTTCGTCGGCATCCTGGCGGCGATCCTCGCGGCGCGGCCGGACGTGCCGTTCGGCATCATCATGCTGGCGCTGATGGGGCTTCTCGCCGGCCAGATGATGTACCGCTGGAAGATGAACATGATGCTGGTCACCGTGATCGTCGTCGCGGCGACGCTGCTGGCGATGATCCTGGGCCCGATGGGCCAGAAGCACGCGGCCAACGGCGCCCTGATCCAGGGACCGGTCGGATCCGCGGTCGTCTCGCTCAACAAGGCCGTGGACAACTTGAACGGCAACAAAGCGCTGCTCGAGCTGCAGGACCCGACCGGCGCGGACCCGCGCATCCCGCTCCCGGGGCCCGACGGCAAGCGTCCGTCCACCGCGGCGTACGACGCGGCCACGGGGCTGATCCGCACCCTGCCCGATTACCTGCTCTGGATGGTGTTCCTGTTCGTCTTCTCCTATCTCGGCGCGAACCTGCCGATCTGGAGGTTCGCACAGCCGGTCAACTACATCGGCTTCTGGGTCATGTTCATCACGATCATCCTCAGCGGCATCGGTGCACTCACCGCGCCGCTCACCGGGATGAAGGACGCCGCCGGCAACCTGATCGGCGCGTTCGCCCTGGCGCCGGTCAAGAGCCTCGGATTCGCGATCAAGGCCGGGGCGGCGTGGCAACCGCTGTGGCCGATGCTGTTCGTCACCATCGCCTGCGGCGCGATCTCGGGGTGGCACGCACTGGTCGGCTCGATCGGCACGGCGCGCCAGCTCGAGTACGAGACGGACGGGCTACCCGTTGGCGCCGGATCGAT
>JAKAFI010000046.1 GCA_021818005.1 Acidobacteriota bacterium
TACAACCTCGCAGTCACCCTGCAGGAGGCGGGCCGCAGCGACGAGGCGTTCGCCGCCCTCAAGGACGCGATCCGGCTCGACCCGGGGCGCCCCGAGGCGCACAACGCGCTCGGGATCGCCCTCGCCCTGCGCGGCGACCTCGAGTCGGCACGCGCCGAGTTCGCCAAAACGGTCGAGCTCGATCCCCACGACGCCCGGGCGTTCAACAACCTGGCGAACGTCTTGCGCGACCTCAAGCGGCCCGACCAGGCGGAAGCGGCGTATCGGCGGGCGATTGCACTCGACCCGGCGTACGCCGACCCGCTCAACGGCCTCGGCACGCTCGAGGTGCAGCGCAACCGGCCGGCGGCGGCCGTCCCGTACTTCGAACGCGCCCTCGCGGCCGCGCCGGCGATGCACGAGGCGCGGCTCAACCTCGGGATCGCCGAGGAACTCGCCGGCAACCGGCGAGCCGCGACCGAGGCGTTCCGCGATTTCCTGCGCGAGACCGCGAGGGATCGGGAGTTCACGAAGCAACGCGAGGTCGCGCGCACCTTGCTCGCCCGCGTGGAGTCGGGGTCTTCAGGTTCCGGCAGAGCCGGTGGAACGGTCGAACGAAAGGAGGAGTGAGCGCGACTCGGATCGACGCATCGCATCGCAGTGAGGGTTCTCGCATCGTGGGTTTGAAGAAGGGAAAGGGGGGGGTCGATGACACGTTGGGGTTCACGAACGAGTTCAGGTCTGGTCGTGCTGGCGGTCGCCTGCATGCTCGCGCCGTCGTTGGCGCACGGCCAGGCCTCGACCGGCGCGATCGGCGGCACCGTGACCGACGGCACGGCCGCGCTGCCGGGCGTCGCGATCACGGTCAACAACGCCGCGACCGGGTTCACCCGCACCACGGCCACGGACACCGCCGGCGGCTTCCGCTTCCCGGCGCTGCCGGTCGGAACGTATTCGGTCAAGGCCGAGCTCTCCGGCTTCGCCACCGTGAAGGTCGAGGGCGTCCAGGTCGACGTCGCGACGACGCGCACGGTCGAGGTCACGATGAAGCCGTCCAAGGTCGCCGAGCAGCTCACGGTCACCGCCCAGGCGCCGCTGGTCGAGACGTCGCCGGCGATCGGCACCGTGGTGAGCCAGAACGAGCTGCAGACGCTGCCGCTCAACGGCCGCCAGTTCGCCAACCTGGCGGTGCTCGCGCCGGGCACGACGCTGGGCTACAACACCGACCCGACCAAGCCCAACCAGCTCGTGGTCGAGCTCAACGGCGGCTCGGGCCGTAACGTCAACTACGTGATGGACGGCGGCGACAATACCGACGACACGATCGGCGGGGCGCTGCAGAACTTCAACCTGGAGGCGGTGCAGGAGTTCAAGATCCAGACGATGCAGTACAAGGCGGAGTACGGCCGCTCCTCGGGCGGCGTGCTGACGGTCATCACCAAGTCCGGCACCAACCAGTTCCACGGCAGCGCCTGGGAGTTCGCGCGGCGCAAGGGCCTCAACTCCGAGACCGAGAGCGAGAAGCTGGCCGGCAGCGGCAAGGCCGACTACAGCCGCGACCAGTACGGCGCCTCGTTCGGCGGTCCGATCGTCAAGGACAAGGTGCACTTCTTCGCCACCTACGAGAAGACCAACATCGAGCAGAGCTACATCGTCGACAGCGGCGGGATCGTCCCGCAGCTCGACGGCACCAAGGTGCCGATCCCGTCGCACGACGAGCTGGCGACCGCCAAGGTCACCTGGGACGTCAACCCGGCCAACTACCTGCAGGTGCGCTACGGCTATCAGAAGAACGACACCAAGTACGGACAGGGGTCGCTGGCGGCGCCGTCGAACCTGGGGACGGTAACCAACAAGTACTCGTCGATCCTCGGCGGTTACACGGCGCAGGTGAGCGACACGATGCTCAACGAGTTCGTGTTCCAGTACACCAAGTTCAACAACGCGATCACGGCCGACTCCCAGGACCCGCTCCTGTACTACCCGTCAGGGTTCGCGATCGGCCAGAACATCAACACGCCGCAGCACACCAACCAGGAGAAGTACCAGTACAAGGACGACTTCAGCTTCTCGAAGACGATCGCCGGCCGCGAGCACGACTTCAAGACCGGCCTGATGTTCATCAACGAGCCGACGCTCGGCGGCGACTTCACCTCCGGCACGACGGGCCAGTACTCGATGATCCCGGGCCCGACCGGCGGACCGGCGTGGGTCGTCGGCGACATCACCAAGTACGGCGGCTTCTCCGGCGACTCGACGCCGACGAAGCAGTACAGCGCCTATTTCCAGGACGACTGGAAGGTGACGCCCAACCTCACGCTCAACCTCGGCCTGCGCTACGACTACTACGACGCCCTCTACCTCGACCAGCGCAGCAACCCGATCTGGCAGGCGCTGTCCACGCAGACGACGTACAACCTCTACTACCTGAACGTTTTCAAGAACGGCGGCGGCGGCATCATCAGGAACGACAAGAACGACTGGTCGCCACGCCTCGGATTCAGCTGGGACGTCAACGGGGACGGCCGCCACATCGTCCGCGGCGGTCTCGGCCGCTTCTACGACTTCCCCTACTCCAACGCCACGATCCTCTTCCCGGCGATGGCGGTGCAGTCGAACTACGGGGTCGCGTACGAGGTGACCGACGGCAACGGCATCCGGAACCCGGACGGCAGCTTCTTCCAGCCCGGGCAGCCGCTGCCGCCGAACCAGATCCCGCCCGGCCCGTTCCCGCCCAACGAGATCGCCTCGCCGACCCTCAAGCCCCCGCACTCCGACGAGATCTCGCTCGGCTACTCGTGGCAGGTCAACGACTGGCTCGGCGTCAACGTGGACGGCGTCGCCACAAACTACCGCGACATCCCGTTCCGATTCCGGGCCAACGTGGTCGATCCGGTCACGCTGCAGCGACCGTTCCCACAGTTCGGCAGCTTCCGCATGTGGTACGGCGGCGGGCGCGCCGAGTACCGCGGCCTCAACCTCGGGTTCCACGTCCGGCAGGAAAAGTGGGAGATGCAAGGGTTCTACACGCTCTCCCGCACCACCGGCAACGTGCTGGCGGGCGCGGACGAGTTCAGGCTGACCCAGGTCGAGTACCAGCCGGATACGAAGAACTTCCGCGACCAGTCGGTAAACTACAAGGACCCGCTGTGCAGCTATTGCATCGGCCCCCTCAACACCGACGCGCGCCACCGCGTGACGCTGGCGGGAACGTACAAGTTGCCGGTCGGGTTCACGGTCTCCGGCGTCTTCCGCTACCGTTCGGCGCTGCCGTACACGCTGTGGATGTTCGCTCCGGGCACGACCACCGTGATGCTGCCGCCCGGCGTGTCGCACGTCAACAGCGAGCGCGGGCACGACTTCTCGCAGCTCGATCTGCGTGTCGCCAAGTCGTTCGACTTCACCGGCGACATCGGCGCCGAGCTTTTCGCGGAGATGTTCAACGTGTTCAACTCGAAGAACCCGGCGCTGTACACCGCGGACGGCAAGCCGAACGCCTATGCGGGCGATCCGTACCAGGGCGAGCAGCGCTTGGTGCAGCTCGGGGTCCGGGTCCACTTCTAGATACGGAACCGCTGCCGGTCACTGCGACACACTGCGGGGCGCCGACCGGCGCCCCGCAGCTCTTTCACGCCAGCCGCTGCGCTCAGTGCGCCGGGCCCTTGCCGACGGGAGCCGGGACCGGGAACGCCTTGACGACGCTCGCGCTTTCGGACGCCGATATCCGCGCCGCGCCGCACTTCTCGACCTCGTCGATGCGGACGACGGCGTGCATCGGGATGAACACGCGCTTGACGCCGGCGAACTCGGTCTTGAGCCGCTCCTGGGAGGAGTCCACGATGAGCTGCGAGCGCTCGCCGAACAGGAGCTGCTCCACCTCGATGAAACCGAACATCTCGCCCTGCGCCACCGAGGCGGCGTAGATCTCGAACACCTGCCCCTGGTTGGTGAAGATGACCTTGTAGACCCTCGTCTCGCTCTTGCGCTTCGTCATCGTCGTGCGACCCGACCCGACGATACCACACGCCCGCCTCTCGCCTCTTCGCTCTCCACCGTCGGGGTCTTGCGGTCACGGCTTCCAGCCAAGCGCCAGCCACGCCTCCGTGCGGTCGGCGAGGAGCGGGTCGAGCACGCGCGCCGCGCCCACGGTGAGGTCGAACCCGGGCAGCTTGACCAGAGGCAACGGACCGCTCGCCAGCGCCCATTCGACCCCGACCAGGCGCAGCCAGTCGCCGCGCGCCCGACCCGCGCCCCAGACGCGGTGGCGCTCGAAGAACAGAGGCACCCCGAGGAGCATCACCGTCGCCCGCTCGCCCTCGTGCTCGTCGCCGAGGCGGGTGCCGGCCGGCAACGCGGCGACCGCGACGCGGTTCGCGAGCTCGCTCGCGGGCAGCAGCGAGCCGTCGATGCCGCCGAGCTGGAGCCGGTCGGCGTCGTAGCGGGCGTCGCGCGCGCTCTCGCGGTCGTACGCCAGCAGCACGCCGGAGCCGTTGCGCAGCGCCCCGAGCTCGAACGATCCGCCGTAGCGCCGCCATCCGTCGCCGCCGGTGCGGCCCGCGTCGACGCGCGCCTCCAGGCGGCGCGGGAACCGCCACGGGCCGCGCGAGGAGGTCGTCGCGACCGCGGCCGCGAGGAAGCCGACCCGGCGGTTGACGGCCCGGCCCGCGGCCGGCTCCAGCCGGTCCAGGAGCAGCCCGCCGGCGACCCGGAGCCGCCCGGTGTCCCAACGCCGCTCGCGCGCTGCCGCGAGCTCGAGGCCGCGGCGATCGAGGTCGAGCCGCTCGCCGAGGCCCGCGACCCGCACCGGCTGGCGCGAGGGCCGCTCCCGCGTCGCGAACAGCTGCAGCGACAGCGCGACCGGCCACCCGCGCCACGCCGCCGCGAGCGTGCCGCCGCGCGGGCCGGCCGCGTCTCCCACCGCGCCGATTGCCAGCGCGTCGAGGCGCCCCACCACGTCCCCGGCGCGGACGCCGAGCTCCAGCACGCGGCCCGACGGGGCGACGGCGCCACCGGCGAGTGCGATCACCTCCGGCCTCCCGATGCCGTACGGCCGGCCCCGCTCGACCTTCGCCTCGGGGAGCGCCGGTGGCAGCGGCGGGGCCGGCGGGCGCACGGCGGGCTCGAGGCCCGTCATGGCAGGGACGTGCCCGGGGACCGCGCCGCCGAGCTCGAGCCGACACAGATCGAGGCCGCCGGCGCGCAGCGAGAGGAAGAACACCGCGCTCCCGTCCGGCGTCGGGGCGGGCGCGAGCGCCGCCCCGATCGTCCGCGTGAGCCGGCGGGGCGCGCCGCCCGCGGCCGGAAACGACATCAGATCGATGAAGCCGCCGCGCCCGACCGAGGCGATCACGGCCTTTCCGTCGGCGCTCCAGGCGGGTTCCGCGACCGTGGCGCCCGCCGGCGCCGGCAGCACCGTCTCCTCGCCGCCGAGCGCCCTCACCACCAGCTCCCATGCTCCATCGCGGTGGCGCACGAACGCGACCCGGCCGCCGTCCGGACTCACCTGCGGCTGCGCCACCGGGTGGGCGAGCGAAGGCTCCGTGAGCGTCGACACCGTGCCGTCCACCAGGTCGACGCGGACGAGCTGCGAGAGACCGTGGCGGTCGCGCACCGCCACGGCCCAGTGGCCGTCCGGCGCCGGGTCGGCCTCGCGCACGTCGGCGAACCGGGTGAGGCGCGTGACACGGCCGGTCGCCGGCTCCCAGCGGAAGAGGTCGGGGTGGAGCACCCCGTCGGCGTCGGTCTCGAAGCGGGTGAACACGATCGCCCGGCCGTCCGGCAGCCAGCGCGGCGTGAACGGCTCCGCACCGTTCGTGGTGACGAGCTCGTGCAGCGGCGCGCGCGGCAGCGGGCCCGTCCGCACCGGGGCGACGTCCTCCGGGTCGCGTCGCAACTGCTCGGCGACCCGCTCCTTCCACGCCCTCTCGGCGTCGAGGTCGGGGCCGGTCGGCCACACGACGAGGCGCGAGGCGGCCTCGCGGGCGCGCACCACGAGGGCGATCATCCGCCCGTCGGGCGACACCGCGGGATCGCCCGTCGTCCAGCGCAGCGCCTGCCACACCGTCCCCTCGCGTTCCTCGGGCGCGAGGCGTCGCCCGGTCTCCACGGCCCGCCACGTCAGCTCGGCGGTGAAGCGCCCGTACAGCGTCTCCGGCGGGTCGCCGAACACGCCGGCGAACGCCTGCTCGAAGCCACGTCCGGTCCGCGCCGTCATCCGCGCCCACAGGTGCCGGAGGCTGTCGGGGCCGGAGCGCTCGACGAGCCACTCGAGGTACGCCGAACCCGCCAGGTACGCCATCGACGTCCCCAGCCAGCTCCTCCGGTCGCCCGCGAGCTCCGAGTACGTTGGCAGCGCCCCGGCGCGCGCCTTCTCGCGCAGGATCGCGGCGCGCAGGTCGCTGTTCGGGCGGCCGGAGCCGGTGAGCGCCCCCTCCACCAGGGTCGCGTACCCCTCGACGAGCCAGCGCGGCGCGTCGAGCGCGATCGGCCCGAGCGGCAGCAGCGCCTCGACGGCCCGCCGCCACGGGTCGCGCGACGGCCGCAGCAGGTGCTCGAGGTGCGTCTCCTCGTGCAGCGCGAGCAGCTCGACCCAGTCGCGGTAGGTCCCGAGCGCCGAGGCGGGGCCGGGCGGGCTCGCCCACAGCACCATCCGCGGTGATCCGAGGAGCGGCAGCGCCATCCCGTTCGCCCGCGCGGCCGGGTCGGCGACGATCACGTCGGTGATCCCCGGCGCGGCGTAGCCGACCTCGGTGATCACCCGCTCCCGGATCGCCTCGAGCTTCGCCGCCGCGTCGAGCGCCCACGCCTCGTCCGGCGCGGTGTAGTGCACGCGGAAGTGCGGCGTCGCGAGCGCCCGCCACGCGGCGCTCGGGCCCTGCGCCAGCGCCGGCGCGGCGAGACACCACACGGCGACCAGCAGCCTACGGAGCACGGCGGAAACCTACCACGGCCGCGGGGGCGCCGCGCAAGGCGAGGGGCGCGCCGCGGCGCGCCGCTCGACCCCGCGACCGCGAAGCTCACCGCTTGCGCAGGTGCACGCTGCCCGAGAAGCTCTTGGCCACGACGCGGCCGCCGGCGCCGGTCGAGAACGAGAGCTCCCGGCCCGGCCCGTATTCGCCGGCGCGGCGCGCCTGAGGCCCGAACTCGTTGGTGATCTGGCCGGAGAACGTCGTCACGTCGAAGTCGGCCGCCGTCGCCGCCGGCAGCAGGAGGTCGACGGTGCCGCTGACGGTCTTGGCGTCGAGCCGGCCGCCGCTCGCCAGGCCCGCGTCGAAGCGGATGTCGCCGGAGGTCGTCTGCAGCTCGGCGCGCGACACGGCGCCGCCGGTGACGCCGACCGTCCCGCTGACCGAGCTCGCCTCCACCTCGCCCTGCACACCCTTGAGCGAAACCGTGCCGCTCACCGTGCTCGCCCGCCCCGGCGCGTTCGCCGCCGCGATCTCGATGTCGCCGCTCACGCTCTTGGCGTCGAACTGGCGCGGCGCGCCGCCCACCGTGATCCGGCCGCTCACCGACTCGAGGCGCACCGGGCCGGTGACGGCGGCGACGCCGATCGCCGCGCTCACGGTGCTCACCTCGAGGCGGCTGCCGGCCGGCACCTTGATCTCGAGGTCGGAGCCGTCCACGTCGTGGGCGAAGTGCGGCAGGACGACCCGCACCTCGGTCCTGGCGCCGGAGCCGGTGAACTCGAGCCGCTCGCTGCCGCGGCCGAGCGTGCCGGTCACGGCGACCTCCTCCCGGTCCCACCCGGTCACCGTCACCGAACCCGACACGTTGTGCACCTCGACGACGCCGTCCTTGCTCGCCGGCCGCTTCTCGTCGAGCTTCTGCTGCGCCGCGGCCGGCCACGCGGCCGCCAGGACCAGCAACGCCAACCCGATCTTCCTCATCTCCGTTCCCCTTTCCACTCCGCTACGCCTTCCTAGCCGCGCGCCGGGATCCCGGTGGCGCGCCGCAGCACGTCGATCTCCTGCCGGTACGCGGTCACGAGCAGCACCGGCAACTCCCGGTTGCCGGGGTCGCGCGCGAGCGCCGCCTCCATCTCGCGCACCGCGGCGTCGATGATCGCCAGGTTGTCGCTCACCACCTTCCGCGTGGCCGGCGACAGCGAGCCGCGCCGGGCGGCCAGCGCCGCGAGCAGCTGCGCCCGCGCCGCCTCGTACGTGCCCCGCGCCCGGGCGAGCTGGAGCGACCCGGCCGTCGCGCCGGCCGCGGCCGCCGGGGTTCGCGGCGACGGCGCGCGCCTGGAAACCAGCGCGGCCGTGATCACCGAGGTGGCCGCTACCAGCACCGCGAGCCCCGTCCGCTGCGCGATCTCGGCGTGACGCCACCCCTCGACGTCGTGCAGCACGAACACCCGCCTCGCCTGCGGCGGCAGCGCCGCGACCGCGCGCTCGAGGTCGAGCGCGGTCCCCGGCCGCGCGGTCGGCGCCGCGCCGGCGAACTCTTCCAGATCGGCCGCGAACTGGAAGCGGGCGTCGCGCGTCCGTCGCGTCCGCCGCTCCGAAACGACCACGTGGACCGCCAGACGCGTGAGCCAGGTGGAGAAGGCGCTCTCGCCGCGGAACGTGGCCAGCCGCCGCCACGCCCGCACGAACACGTCCTGGGTCAGCTCCTCGGCGAGCGCGGCGCTCCCGGTCATGCGCAGGCAGAGGCCGTACACGCGACCGACCGTGGTCCGGTACAGGCGCTCGAACGCCGCGACGTCGCCGGCACGGGCGGCGCGCACCAAGTCGGCCTCGGCGCCGTGGGCGCCGGCCGGCGCCGCCTCGGCAGCGGGATCCGGGGCTGCGGTCGCGAGGTCGGCGGCGGTCTCCACGTCCGATTAGACGCCGCCGGCGCCCCGATGGTTTAGCGGGCGGCCGGAGCGGCGCTCTCGATCGTGAAGACCGGCTCCACGTCCACCGGCACGCCGCCGAGCGCGCCCAGCAGCTTCGCCATCGGGGGCCGGACCGTCCCGTAGCGTTGCACCAGCTCGTGGGCGCCGTCGTACGAGCCTTGCGCCTCGACCATCAGGAGGTCGTGGGCCAACGCCTTGATCCCTCCCGCGAACTTCTTCAATACCGGGCGGAAGCGGCCGTCCGGCGCGACCTCGATCGCCCCCTTGTCGAGGAGGTAGTTGGTCTGGATCACCACGCCGAGGCCGTGCGCCTCGGTGGTGCCGAAGCGCGCGGCACGGAAAAGGCCCGCGAGATAGGTCCACGGCAGCGCCTCGACGACCGAGAGCGGGACGACACCCTTGTTGGCGAGGACCGCGAGGGTGTAGACCCCGAGCACGTCGGCCTTGGCCTCCTCGATCGCCGGGTAGAGCTCCTTGAGCTCGAGGCGGACCTCGGTGTCGCGCCCGCCCACCTTGATCCGCCCCGGCCCGAGGCCGTGCGAGAGCTCGTGGAAGAGGATGTGGTGGAAGTAGGCGTCGAAGTCGAGGTGCGAGGCATCCGCCGGCTCGAGCACGCGCGCCGCGACCGGCTGCAGGATGGCGTCGTACTTGGCGCGCATCATGTTCTTGAGCAGCACCTTCTTCGACCCCTTGGCCTCGCGCACGCGCTCGTCGTTGGGAAGGTTGAACGCCAGCGTCTGGACGCCGCGGCGCGCGTCGCCGGCGGTGATCAGCTCGTTCGCGACGCGGATCGGCGAGTCGCTCCCCCGCTTCGTGTTCTTGAACTGGTCCGGGATCGGCAGGCGGCTCTCGAGGAACGGCAGCTCCGTCTTGTACCTGGACAGCTGCTCCGACTCCTCGGGCTGCTCGAGGCAGACGAACGCCTCGAACGCCGCCTTGTAGCCGAACAGTCCGTCCTCGTATGTCTCGTACGGCCCGATCACGACTTCGAGCGGCGAGTCGAGCTCCATCCAGGCCAGGTCCGACGGGTAGTAGTCGTCGGAAAGGAACGCGTCGGCGCGCAGCGAGAGGAACCGCCGCAGGCTCGCGTTGGGAGTCGCCGCCGCCGCGGCGCGCAACTCGGCCGCCGCGCTCGCGAGGAGGTCCTGGTACTCGGTCGAGTACGGCACCGCGACCAGCGCCTTCCCCTGGCGGCGGATCACGGTCAGCGGCGAGGTGAACGCCGCCCGGTCGCCGGGGTGCGCGGCGAGGAACGCCTCGAACTCCGCCTTGCTCATGTCCTCGGGGTAGAAGCCGGCGCCGGGAGGGTGCGGGGCGTGACCGAGAAACGGCGCGAACCCCGCGAGCCGGTCCCACGGCCCCATCATGATGCGGAAGTACGCCTGCGCGGCGGCGGCGTCGGGGCCGGTGAGCGCGGCGACCTGCGGCGCGAAACTCGGGTACCCTTGCCACGCCTGGCGCGCGAAGATCTGGTCGACGACGCGGCAGGCGCGCACCAGGTGCTCGAGCGCCGTCCGGTCGCCGGCGCTCAGCCGCGACGTGTCGGCTGCGATCTTCTCCGGCACGAACTGCGCGACGCGGGCCTTGATGTCGGGCGCGACCGCGAGCGGCGCCGGCGCCTTGGCGGCCGATGGCTGCGTCCCGCACGAGCACAACGCCGCCGCCATCGCGCCACGGGCCAGACACGAGCGAACGCTGGCGTTCATCGATCACCTCCGGCAGGGTGTAAGCCTAGACCAGTTTCGTCTCCCCGTCGACCGCGCCTCGGCGCGGCTTGTCTGACGCCACGCGCCGGCCTACCATGGGCGCAAGGGGCCAACACGGAGGCGGCGGCCACGCGCGGTTGAAATGCGCCCGGGGGCCGCGCGGTTGCACCGCTCGTGCGCGGCCGAGGGGGAACGCGGTGAGTCTGCTCGGGAGGCTCGAAGAGGTCTCCGTGCCGGAGGTCCTCCACCTGATCGCGTGGGGGGAGAAGAGCGGCACGCTCACCGTGACGCGCGGCCGCGCCGAAGGGGTGGTGACGTTCCGCCGCGGCCGGATCGTCCAAGCCGCCTCCAACTCGCCCCGCGAGGCGCTCGGGGCCATTCTGGTCTGCCGCAAGTTCGTGACCGAGGAGACCCTGATGCGCGCGGTCGAGGAGCAGCAGCGGTCCGCCAGCGGGCGCAGCCTCGGCGCGGTCCTTGTCGGCCTCGGCGCGCTGTCGGCCAGGACGTTGGAGACCGTCGTGCGGCAGCAGCTCGAGCAGGTCATGGCCGAGTTCTTCCTCTGGGACTCCGGGCTCTTCCGCTTCGAGCCGGATCCGTCTCCCGAGCGCTCGACGGCCGGCCTCGAGGGCGGCGACATCCTCGTCGAACGCGGCTTCATCACCGACCAGATCGTGCTCGAGGTCGTCAAGCGGGTGGACGATGCACGGCGGCGGCACGAGGAGCACGCCGCCGCCTTCGGCCGGCCCGCGCCGCGGGTGAACCCCGGCCAACCGCCGCGGCCGGCGCCGCACTCGGGGCCGCCGCGCGGCGTCCCCGCTCCGGCGAGCAGCCTGGCCGGTCCGCCGGCGCCGGAGTTGCGCGGAGAGGCGATCCTCAACATCCTGCGCCACGCCCGCGGGGTGGTACGTCGCGGCGTGGTGTTCGTCCCCACCCACCGGGGCCTCACGGGGATCGGGCAGTTCGGCGTCGAGATCGCCGGCGCCTCCGCGGACGAGCGGATCCGCGAGGTCGTGATCCCGCTCGATCAGCCCTCCGTGCTCGCCGACGTGACCGCGAAGAGGGGGAGCTACCGCGGCCTCCTCCCCCTCTCCTTCTGGGACGACTTCCTCGCCGCGGAGCTCGGCGGCGGCCGGCCGCGGGAGATCGCGGTCGTGCCCGCCATCGCGGGGGCGGAGGTGGTCGCGCTCCTATACGGCGACAACCTTCCGGACGACACGCCGATCGGGCCTCTCGCGGGGCTCGAAGCGGCCGTGGCCGAGGCGTGCGCTCGCTACGTCCCGGCGCCGCGGGCGCCGGGCGCCCGTTCGCGGGCGCGCTTGGTGTCGCCCTGAGCCGGTTCGTCAACCTCGGCTCGTGGGCGCGCGTACAAGGAGCGTAGGATCGTGCCCGGCGAGGAGCGGGAGGCCGATGAACGAGGTGCTCAAGAAACGCCTAGTGTGGCTCTGGAACGAGTGGGTCAAGACGCTCCTGGTCGTGGTGCTCGTGGTCGGCGGTTTCCGTTCCGCGGTCGCCGACTGGAACGACGTCCCGACCGGGTCGATGCAGCCCACGATCCTCGAGGGCGACCGGATCGTAGTCAACAAGCTGGCGTACGACCTCAAGGTGCCGTTCACGCTCTGGCGGGTGGCGCGCTGGTCCCACCCGCAGCGCGGCGACATCGTCGTGCTCTTCTCCCCCGCCGACGGGCAGCGGCTGGTCAAGCGGGTGATCGGGCTGCCCGGCGATCTCGTGGCGCTGCGCAACGACCGTTTGTTCCTCAACGGCGCTCCGGTGGCGTACCGGCCGCTGGCGGGCGTACCGCTGCGCGAGGTGCAGCCGGGGCCGCTACCCGCGCGTCTGTTCGCCACCGAGGAGCTCCCCTCGCGCCCCCACACCGTGATGATCACGCCGCAGCTGCCGGCGATGCGGTTCTTCGGCCCGGTGCGCGTCCCCGAGGGCGACTACTTCCTGATGGGCGACAACCGCGACGAGAGCGGCGACTCGCGCGTGTTCGGCTTCGTCCCCGGCGACCGGATCGTCGGCCGGGCGACGGCGATCGCCGCCTCGGTGGACCCCTCCGACCACTACCTGCCGCGCTGGGACCGCTTCCTGCGTGCCCTGCGCTGAGGCGCGACGATCAGGCGCCGCGCGCGGGACGGGCCGCGCCGCGCCGCCACAACGCGTACACCGGGACGCCGGTGAGCACGATGGCGAGCCCCGGCCACGTCGTCTCGGTCTTGTAGACGATCAGCACGATGGAGATCACGGCCGCGGCCACGATGTACAGCGCCGGCACGACCGGGTAGCCGAAGGCGCGGTACGGGCGGGGCGCGTCCGGCCGGGTCCGGCGCAGCACGAACAGCGCCGCGATGGTCAGGATGTAGAAGAGCAGCACGGCAAACACGACGTAGTCGAGGAGGTTCGAGTACACGTTGCCGTACTGCGGCGCGCCCGCCGCGTCGCGCAGCACGTGGCCGGCCGCGTCGCGCAGGCGCGTGCGCGGCAGCACGAGGAGCGACGCCCACACGCACTGCAACACCAGGCCGACTGCCGGCACGTGGTGGCGGTTGAGCCGGCCGGTGGAGCGGAAGAACAGGCCGTCGTGCGCCATCGCCCAGTACACCCTGGCGCCGGCGAGGATCAGGCCGTTGTTGCAGCCGAACGTCGAGATCACGATCGCCACCGCCATGATCGAGGCGCCGGCGCCGCCGAAGATCGTCTGCAGCGCCGCCGTCGCGACCCGGTCGTCGGGGGCGTGCTGGATCGCCGCCAGCGGCAGCGTCACGACGTACGCGACGTTGGCGAGCACGTAGAGGGTCACGACCAGGCCGGTGCCCGCCGCCATCGCGAGCGCCAGCGTGCGCCGCGGGTCCTTGACCTCGCCGGCGGCGAACGTGATGTTGTTCCACGCGTCGGAGGAGAACAGCGACCCGACCTGCGCGACGCAGAACGCGACGACCAAACCGAACAGGCCCGACGTGGCCGTGACCGCCGGCATGAACCCGAAGTCAGGGGTGATCGTGGCCGCCCCGTGCGTCGCCCAGGCGTCGGCGAAGTTGGCTCGGATCGCGGCGCCGTTCGCGCCGACGATGAGGCCAATCGCGATCAAACCCACCACGGCCAGCGTCTTGGTCGACGTGAAGACGTTCTGGATCCAGCGCGCGAGCGCCAGGCCGCGGGTGTTGCTCCAGGTGAGGACGGCGAGCATCGCGATCGCGACGAGCTGTTGCGTCGAAAGGCTCACCGCGTAGCTGCCGGAGACATCGAGCGGTGGGACGATCCAGCGCGTGGGCGAGACCGCCGGCACGAGCACCCCGAGGAAACGGGAGAACGCGACCGCCACGGCGGCGATCGTGCCGGTCTGGATGACGAGGAACAGCGTCCAGCCGTAGAGGAACCCCCAGAACGGCGAGTACGCCTCGCGCAGGAACACGTACTGGCCGCCGGCCTCCGGCATCATCGCCGCCAGCTCGCCGTACGCCAGCGCCGCGGCCACGGTGAGCAGACCGCTCACGATCCACACCACGATCAGCCAGCCCGCCGAGCCGACCTGGCGGGCGATGTCCGCCGAGACGATGAACACCCCGGAGCCGATCATCGAGCCAGCCACCACCATCGTGGCGTCCCACAACCCCAGCCCGCGAACGAAACCCGTCGAGTTGGGCGTTTCGGCAACGGTGCGCTCGCTCACTGCCTCCCCCCATCTGCGCCGGCGGCTCGCTGGAGACCTCGAAGCTGGCGCATCGTATCGGCCGCCGCGCCGGGCCGTCAATGAGGCGCCGCCGGGGGCCCTGGCGGCGCTTGACCCGGAGCCGCTCGAGCGCCTAGCGTAGACGGGGGTCGCCACGCATGCCACGTCCGCGCGCCGCTCACGCGCTCCTGCTGCTGCCGCTCGTCGGAATCGCCGCCTGGCTGGTCGTGCGCGGCCGCACGGTGCGAGACGATCCCGGCACCGTGCTCGCGGCGCTGCGCGCCGCGGCCGGCCCTGCGCTGCCTGCCGCGCGCGCCGCCGGCGCCACCGCCCGCTCCGAGCCGGCGTCGTACACGCGCGAGACGCTGTACGAGTACATCGACGGCGCCGCCGAGGCGTACCTCGCCCGCGGGTTCGTGCAGTGCGTGGCCGCGACGTACACGTTCCCCGCGACGGCCGGCTCGCTCGACGTCACGGCCGAGGTCTACCGCTTCGCCAAGGCGGCCGGCGCGGACCAGCAGATGCAGGCCGAGCGACCGACGGACGCCGCCCCGCTCGCGGGCGTGGCCGGCGCGTTCGCCGACTCGTCGACGCTCGTCGCCACCCACGGTGGGGACTACCTCAAGCTCACCGCCCTCGCGGCCGGAGACGACGCCGCTCGCGCGATGGCCGGCATCGCCGCCGCCTGGCGGAAGGACCGCCCGTGAGCGGTACCGAGCGGCCGGGGATCACGCGGCGCGAGGCGGTCCTCCGTCTCGCCTCGACCGCCGCCGCGGCGGCCGCCGTGGGCGCGGGCGTCGCGGTCTTCCACGATCGCCGGCCGGTGACTGCGGCGGCGGCCGCGATCCCCGATTGGCGCGTGCCGCTCGCGTCGCGCCCTCCCGCGGCGGCGGCGCGCAGCGCCGACCCGGCGGCCAACGTCCGCCGCGCGGTGGCCGCGCTCGGAGGGGCCGGGCGGTTCGTCCGTCCCGGCGAGAGCGTCCTGATCAAGCCGAACGTCGGCTGGGACCGCCTCCCCGAACAGGCGGCGGACACCGACCCGGCGGTCGTCGCCGAGCTCGTGCGCCTGTGCCGCGCCGCCGGCGCCCGCCGCGTCGTCGTCGCGGACATCTCCTGCAACGACCCGCGCCGCTGCTTCGCCAGCTCGGGGATCGCGGCCGCCGCCGGCGCCGCCGGAGCCGAGGTGCTCGACGCGCGGCGCCTGCGCCTGACGCCG
>JAKAFI010000344.1 GCA_021818005.1 Acidobacteriota bacterium
CAGGACCGCATGGAGACGATCCACCTCTCGGGCTACACCCACGTCGAGAAGCTGCAGATCGCGCAGCGCTTCCTCGTCAAGAAGCAGATCGAGCAGCAGGGCCTGGGCAAGTTCGCGGTCAGCTTCGAGGACGACGCCATCGCGCTGCTGATCGACCGCTACACGCGTGAGGCCGGCGTGCGCAGCCTCGAGCGCGAGATCGCCTCGGTGTGCCGCAAGCTGGCGCGGGAGGTCCTGAAGAAGAAGACCCCGGCCGGCGCCGCGATTGCGGTGACCCCGGAGCGGATCGGCGAGCTGCTCGGCAAGCCGCGCTTCCGCATCGCGCGAGCGGGGGAGCACAGCGAGGTCGGGGTCGCCACCGGCTTGGCGTGGACCGAGGTCGGCGGCGAGATCCTCGGCACCGAGGTGAGCCTGATGCGCGGCAAGGGCGCGCTGACGCTCACCGGCCAGCTCGGCGACGTGATGCAGGAGTCGGCGCGCGCCGCGCTCTCCTACGTGCGCGCCCGGGCGGTGCAGCTGCCGCTGCCGGCGGAGTTCTTCGACACCAGGGACATCCACGTGCACGTGCCGGAGGGCGCGATCCCCAAGGACGGCCCCTCGGCCGGGATCACGATGGCGATCGCCCTGCTCTCGGCGGTGGCCGGGGTCCCGGTGCGCCAGGACCTGGCGATGACCGGCGAGATCACGCTGCGCGGCAAGGTGCTGCCGGTCGGCGGGATCAAGGACAAGGTGCTGGCCGCGTTCCGGTCGGGGATCCGCGAGGTGATCCTGCCTGAGGAGAACGAGAAGGACCTGGAGGACATCCCGGAGGACGTGCGCAACGCGATCGTGTTCCACCTCGTCAAGGAGATGGACGAGGTGATCCCGGTGGCGCTCGACGGCGTCCTGCCGGCGGTCGCCCAGGGCGAGGCGGAGCGGAACGGCGCCCCGGCGCCGGAGGCCGTGCCGCACCAGTGAGTCCCGTGAGGATCGCGAGCGTCGAGCTGCGCGCCACGGTCGCGCAACACTCGCAGGGCCCGAACGACGCCCTGCCGCAGGTGGCGTTCGCCGGCCGCTCCAACGTCGGCAAGTCGAGCCTGCTCAACAGCCTGTTCGGGCAGCGGCTGGCTTTGGTCTCGAAGACGCCGGGGAAGACCCGGACGCTCAACTACTACCTGGTCAACCAGCAGTGCTACTTCGTCGACCTGCCCGGCTACGGATTTGCGCGCATCGGACGCGAGCAGCGCCAGAGCTGGGGCACCAACATCACCTCGTACCTGCGCGAGGAGCGGCGTCTGCGGCTGGTGGTCGGCCTCATCGACCCGCGCATCCCGACCTCTCCGCTCGACCTCGACCTCGCGGCGTTCGTGCGCCAGGCAGGGACGCCGCTGCTGCTCGTGATGACGAAGACCGACCGGGTGGGCCGCGGCGCGCTCGCGCAGGCCGCGGCCCGCATCGCGCGCGAGCTCGGCGAGGGCGTGCCGCCGCTCGCGTTCTCGGCGCAGACCGGGGCCGGACACAAGGAGATCCTGACCGCCGTCGCCAAGGCGCTGGCGGCGTAACGTTCAGGGCAAAGAGGGAGTCTCACCATGCCAGAGAGCAAAGTGCAACGCGGTCGTGGCCGGGAGCGGCGGCGCGCCGCCGCCAACCCCGAGGGGCTGCCGGTGGTGCTCGAGGAGGAGGCCCTGGAGGCCGAGGCCGCCGAGACCGAAGGCAAGCAGCGCCTCGACATCCGGACGCTGAAGGACATGTCGATCTCCGAGCTGACGCACGTCGCGCGCGACCTCGAGGTCGAGAACCCCGCCGGGATGCGCAAGCAGGACCTGATCTTCAAGATCCTGCAGGTGCAGACGGAGCGCGAGGGGCTGATCTTCGGCGAGGGGGTGCTCGAGATCCTCCCCGACGGCTACGGCTTCCTGCGCGCCCCGGAGTACAACTACCTCCCGGGCCCGGACGACATCTACGTGTCGCCGTCGCAGATCCGCCGCTTCAACCTGCGCACCGGTGACACCGTGTCCGGCCAGATCCGGCCGCCGCGCGAGGGGGAGCGCTACTTCGCCCTGATCAAGGTCGAGGCCGTCAACTTCGAGCCGCCCGACCAGATGGCGGAGAAGATCCTGTTCGACAACCTGACGCCGCTCTACCCGATGGAGCGCATCAACCTCGAGGTCGAGGGGAACATGACCTCGCGCGTGATGAACCTGCTCACCCCGATCGGCAAGGGGCAGCGCGGCCTGATCGTGGCGCCGCCGCGCACCGGCAAGACGATGATGCTGCAGGCGATCGCCAACTCGATCACGGCCAACCACCCGGAGATCATCCTCATCGTGCTGCTCATCGACGAGCGGCCGGAGGAGGTCACGGACATGCAGCGCTCGGTCAAGGGCGAGGTGATCTCGTCGACGTTCGACGAGCCGGCGTACCGCCACGTGCAGGTCGCCGAGATGGTGCTCGAGAAGGCCAAGCGCCTAGTCGAGCACCGCCGCGACGTGGTGATTCTCCTCGACTCGATCACCCGCCTGGCCCGCGCCTACAACACCGTCGTGCCGCCGTCGGGCAAGGTGCTCTCCGGCGGCGTCGACTCCAACGCGCTGCAGAAGCCGAAGCGCTTCTTCGGCGCCGCGCGCAACATCGAGGAGGGCGGCTCGCTCACGGTGATGGGGACCGCGCTGATCGACACCGGCTCGCGCATGGACGACGTGATCTTCGAGGAGTTCAAGGGCACCGGCAACATGGAGATCCACCTCGACCGCAAGCTCACCGAGAAGCGCGTCTTCCCTTCGATCGACATCAACAAGTCCGGGACGCGCAAGGAGGAGCTGCTGCTCGACGAGTGGGAGCTCAAGCGCGTGTGGGTGCTGCGCAAGGTGCTCAACCCGCTCTCGACCGTGGAGTCGATGGAACTGCTCCTGGGCCAGCTCGAGAAGACGCGCACGAACAAGGACTTCCTGGACTCGATGAGCCAGGCATGAGACGACCGGGGCTCGGGCTTCGGGGTTCGGGGCTCGCGGAGCGACCCCCTGTGGATGACCTCCGGCGTTGTGTCTCTCCGGACCCCGAGCCCCGAACCCCGAGCCCCGCGAACCCGCTGCGACACGAGGAGTTCTGCGCACGATGACGGAACCCGTGGGGATCGTGGGGGTGCAGTTCCTCAACGCGCGGCCGCTGCTCGCCGGCCTGGAGGCCGGCATCGCCGCCCCGTTTCCGTACCGCTTCGAGACCGCCGAGCCTTCGGTGTG
>JAKAFI010000345.1 GCA_021818005.1 Acidobacteriota bacterium
GCGCTGCGGCGCGTCCTCCCGGCCAGGTCTCCCGGGACGGCGGTCGAGTACTCGTGCCTGGGTTTCGTGGCGCTCGGCTTCGTCCTCGAGCGCGCGGGCGGTGCGGGCCTCGATGCGCTGTTCGCCGAGCTCATCGCCGAGCCGCTGGGCGTGGCCGACGAGCTCGGCTTCGCGCCGGCGGCCGACGCGGCGGTCGCCGAGGGGGAGGCGCGTTGGTGGGTGGAGGAGGCGTTGTTGGCGGAACGCGGGATCGCGACGGCGCCGCCGGCCGCGGCGGCGGGGGTCGCGCCGTGCGACGACGGCAACGCGCGCGGCCTGGGCGGCGTGGCGGGCAACGCGGGCCTGTTCGGCGCCGCCGCTGCCGTGGCGCGGCTGGCCGCGGAGTACCTCCCGGGCGGCGGCGAGCTGCTGGACGCCGGCGAGGCCGAACTGGCGACCCGCAACCGCACCGACGGCCTGGGTCAGGCGCGCGGCCTCGGCTGGCAGCTGGCCTCCACGCCGGGCTGCTCCGCCGGGCCGGCGCTCTCGCCGAGCGCGTTCGGGCACACCGGGTTCACCGGCGTTTCGGTTTGGGGGGACCCGGGGACGGGCGCGGTGCTCGTGCTGCTCGGCAACCGGCTTCACTCAGGCGGGAGGACGCCGGACCTCCACCCGCTGCGGCGGCGGTTCCACGCGCTCGCCGTCGCGGCGCTGGGAGCCCCGGCGCGGTGAGCCGGCCCGGGCTCGCTTGTGCCTTCGTCGTGGTCGCGGCGCTGAGCGTCCCGGCGGCGGTGGACGCGCAGGAGAGCGCGGTGCCGCAGGAGCTCGCGGCGGCGCGCCGGCAGGTGCAGTCGCTCGAGCAGCACCTGCGCCAGTTGGTCGACGCCCAGGCCGGCCTCGGACGCGAGCGCGAGCGTCTGGCGCTGGAGATCGCGGTCGCGGCCGGCCGGGTGCGGGAGGCCGAGCTCGAGCGCGAGCAGGCGGAGAGCGCCGCCGCCGCGGCGGCCGCGGCAGCCAAGACCTCCCAGGCGGAGCTCGACTCGGCGCTCGAGAGGTTGCGCCTGCAGCTCTCGTTGCTGGCCGTGCTCGGGCGTGTGGGGCTGGCTCCGCTGGTCCTGCACGCGATCGGGTCCGGCGCGGACGTGCCGGCGCGCGTCACCGTGGCGCTGGCGCTCGTCGGCGAGGAGAAGCGGCGGCGGGACGAGGCCGCCACGCTGATGGCGCGGCGAGAGGCGGCGCTGTCGGAGCTCTCGGCCCGGCGCGAGGAGCTGGAGGCGACGGCGGCGCGCCTCGACGGGCGCCGGCGCGAGCTGGAGCAAACGCGGGCGCGGGTCGAGGCGCGCATGGCCTCGCTCGAGGTCGAGAGGCGACAGGACGCCGTGGCGCTGGCCGGCGCCCAGGAGTCGCAGGAGCGGTTGGAGCGTCTGTGGGGCGTCGTGACGCAGCAGGAGCCGAGTCGCGGCCCCGAGCTGCAGCTGCTGCGCGGCGGCCTGCGCTGGCCGGTGGCGACGGAACGGGTGCTGCGCAGGTTCGGCCCCCACCGCGACCCCCGCTACGGGACGGTGACCCTGGCCCACGGCGTGCTCCTCGCGGCGCAGCCGGGCGAGCGGGTGGTGGCGATCGCGGCGGGAAACGTGTCGTACGCTCAGTTCTTCAAGGGGTACGGCAACGTCGTCATCGTCCATCACGGCGGCGACGTCTACTCGCTCTACGGCGGCCTTGCTAGTATGTTCGTCCACGCCGGCCAGCGCGTCGGCACGGGAGAGGAGCTCGGCGTCGCCGGCCGCAATGAGGACGGCGTTCCGAGTGTTTACCTCGAGGTGCGCGTCGGGCAGAGCGCTCAGGATCCGCTGACCTGGCTCAAGCCGGCGGGGAAGTGAGGTGGCGGTGAAGCATCGGTGGATGTTCGTGGCGGTCTCTCTGACGATGATCGTCGCCGTCGTGGCGCTCGCGGCCGGACCCGGCGGCGGCGCCGCCCGCAGCCTGTACCGGCTGGTCGGGATGTTCGGCGAGGTCGTCTCGCTGGTCCGGTCCTCGTACGTCGAGGAGGTCCCGGTCGAGAAGCTCGAGCTCGGCGCGATGAACGGGTTGGTGCAGGCGGCCGACCCGGGCGGCGTGTGGGTGCCTGAGGACGTGGCAGGGGAGTACGCCAAGGTGCGGTCGCGCGCGCTGCCGCCGTTCGGCCTCGTGCTCGGGCAGCGGTCATCCTACCCGTTCGTGGTCGAGGTGCTGGCCGGGTCGCCGGCGGCCAAGGCGGGGATCGTTCCGGGCGAGCTGATCGAACGCGTCGGGGCCGACCCGGTGCGGGCCCGTCCGCTCTGGCGGGCGCTCACGCTTCTCGCCGCCGCCGAACACGCCCCAGGCAAGACGACGCTCGATGTCATCGACCGGCAGCTCACCGGCAAGCGCCAGGTGACGCTCGAGGCGGCGCCGTTTGCGGTTCCCGCGCCCTCGGCCGAGGTGCGGGGCGAGGCCGTGGTGGTGCGTATCCCGATGATCGACGCCGCCGGCGCCGCCGGGGTCGGCGAGGCGCTGCGGCCCGACGCCGGGGCGCGAGCGCTCGTCGTCGACCTGCGCGGCGTCGGGCTCGGGAACCCGGAGGGCGCGGCCCGGGTGGCGGCGCAGCTGGCCGGCGGGACCGTGACGCTGGCGCTCGCCGCCACGGAGGGTGCGGCTCCCGCGGTCCGGGCCGAGGGCCCGTCCCGCGGCTGGAAGCTGGTGGTGTGCCTCGACGCAACGACGGCGGGTCCGGCGGAGCTGCTGGCGAGCGCCCTGAAGGCCCGAGGGGCCACGCTAGTGGGGACGGAGAGCTACGGCGACACCGGTCAGCGTCGCGCCATCAAGGGGTCGGGAGGCGAGGTGTGGCTGGCCTCCGAGTGGGGGCTCGGTCCGGACGGCAAGCCGATCCTCGGCAACGGGCTGAAGCCCGACGAACGGGTGCGGCCGCGGCCGGGCGCGGATCCCGTGTTGGAGCGCGCGCTGGAGTTGGCCGGTGGCGCAGCGGCCGCGAAACAAGCCGCGTAGGCGGGCGGCCGGGAGCGCGGGCGGGCCGGGCCTCGGGCGCGGCCTCGTTGCGCTCGCGCTCGTTCTGGCGGCGGCCGCCGTGGTGGTCTTCCTGGCGCGGCGGCCGTCGCTCCCTGCCGTCGCGGTACCCGACGCGCTCGCCGTGGTGCGCGGGGTTGCGGTGCGGCATGGGTGCGCGCCCGAGCGTGTGTCCGTCGAGGCCGTGCGCGACGCG
>JAKAFI010000346.1 GCA_021818005.1 Acidobacteriota bacterium
GAGGGACGGCGTGCGAGAGAGCGGCGAACCGAACACCCCGTTGGCGGCGCTGGTGGGCATCGTGTTCGCGATCGTGCTGTTCGTCGTGGTCGTGATCCTGCAGGCGTTCTTCTACCGGCAGAGGGGGGAGGAGGACGCCCGCAAGGCCGTGGCGGTCCCGCCGGAGGAGCTCTCTCTGCTGCGGGCGCAACAGCTCGGCGAACTGCACGGCTACCGCTGGGTCAACGAGAGCACGGGCGTCGTCGGCATCCCGATCGAGCGCGCGATGGCGCTGCTGGTGCGCGACGGGGGGAAGTCGCCGTGGCCGCAGGTACAGCCGCCGCCGCCCGGGGCGCCGCCCGCTCCCGCGAAGTCGGCGGGGGAAGCGAAGCGATAGTTGGAATTCTCCCGGCGCCGCGGCGCTTTCACTGCTCGAGGGGCGGCGGTCGGACGAGCGGGCTGGATGGTTTCGATGACTCCCAACATCGGTCCCGGGGAGGTTTTCCGATGAGGTCACGAGCGGTGGCGCTGGCGAGCGCGGCGGTGGTCCTGGCCGCGGGCTCGGTCGCGGCGCAGCGGGCCGAACCGCTGCCCAAGGCGCTGGCCGGGGTCGGGATTACCGAGCACCTCGGCGCGAAGATCCCGCTCGACCTCCAGTTCACCGCGGAGGACGGCAAGCCGGTCCGGCTCTCGCGCTACGTCGACGGCACCCGGCCGGTGATCCTGACGCTGAACTACTTCCGCTGCCCGATGCTATGCACGCTGATGCTCAACGGCCTCGTGGACGGTCTCAAGGGCCTGCCGTGGACCCCGGGCAACCAGTTCGAGGTGCTCACGGTGAGCTTCGACCCGCTCGACACGCCTGCCCTCGCCATGCTCAAGAAGGAGACCTACATGGAGGAGCTAGGCCGGCCCGGGGCGGCCGCCGGCTGGCACTTCCTCACCGGGACGCAGGCGAACATCAAGGCCCTGACCGACGCGGTCGGGTTCTCGTTCCGCTACATCCCGGAGCAACAGCAGTACGCGCACCCGACCGGGGTGTTCCTGCTGACGCCGGACGGGCGGGTCTCGCGCGTGCTCTACGGCGTCCAGTACTCGACCCAGACCCTGAAGCTCGCGCTCACCGAGGCCAGACAGGGGAAGGAGCGCTCGACGGGCGATCAGATCCTGCTCTACTGCTTCCACTACGACGCCAACGCCGGACGCTACGTGGTCGCGGCCGGGAACATCATGCGGCTCGGCGGCGGAGTCACCCTGCTCGTGGTCGGCGTGTGGCTGGCGGTGGCGTGGCGGCACAAGGCGGGGAAGGGGCCGCCCGCCCCGCCCCAGGAGGCGGGCTCATGACCTCGCCGGGCGGCTTCTGGATGCCGGTCGAGGGTTCGACCGGCGCCGCCGGGGTGGACAGCGTCTTCTCGCTCGTCTTCTGGGTGTCGGCGTTCTTCTTCGTGCTGATCGTGGCGCTGATGGTCCTGTTCGTCGTGCGCTACCGGCGCCGCCCCGGGCGCCTCGACGCGGAGCCGAGCCCGTCGCACAACACGGCGCTCGAGCTCACCTGGACGCTGATCCCGATCGCGATCGTGATCGTGATCTTCGTCTGGGGGTTCAAGGTCTACCTCGATACCAACACGCCGCCGGCCAACGCCTACGAAATCTCGGTCACGGGGCAGAAGTGGAAGTGGCTGTTCACCTACCCCAACGGCCACGTGGACGAGAATCTGCACGTGCCGGTCGGGACCCCGGTGCGGCTGGTCATGACCTCCGAGGACGTGATCCACGGCTTCTACATCCCGGCGTTCCGCCTCAAGCGCGACGTCGTCCCCGGGCGCTACTCGAAGGTCTGGTTCGAGGCGGTCAAGCCGGGCGAGTACCAGATCTACTGCACGCAGTACTGCGGCACCGGCCACTCCGACATGTGGGCCAAGGTCATCGTGCACCCGCCGGGCGGCTTCGAGCGCTGGCTCGAGCAAGCGAGCAACTTCCTCAAGACGCTGTCGCCGGCCGAGGCGGGACAGCGCCTGGCGGTGACGCGCGGGTGCGCCCAGTGCCACTCGGTGGACGGCACGGCGGGGACGGGGCCGACGTGGAAGGGGCTGTTCGGGAGCCACGTGCCGCTGCAGGGCGGGCGGGTGATGACCGCCGACGAGGACTACATCCGCACCTGCATTCTCGACCCGACGAAGAACGTACCGCTCGGATTCCAGCCGGTGATGCCGACGTTCAAGGGACGGATCAGGGACGACGAGATCACGGCGATCATCGCGTACATCAAGTCTCTGAAGTAGGGGGAAAGGTGGTCCGGAGATGACGGGCAGCGAGAGCGGGACGGCCGGGTTGGGGACGGGGGGGAACGCCCTCGGGCGCGACAACTACCTCAACCACGAGCGCGGCGTGCGCTCGTGGCTGCTGACGCGCGACCACAAGCGGATCGGGGTCATGTACCTGGTCGTGATCCTGTCCTCGTTCTTCCTCGGTGGCGTCTTCGCCGAGCTGATGCGGACCAAGCTCTGGAACCCCGGCAACAGCACCCTCATGACCGCGCACACGTACGATCAGATGTTCACGCTGCACGGCGCCATCATGATCTTCCTCTTCGTGATCCCGGGGATCCCGGCGTCGCTGGGGAACTTCGTCCTGCCGCTGATGCTCGGGGCAAAGGACGTCGCGTTCCCGCGCCTCAACCTGGCGAGCTTCTACTTCTGGATCGGCGGCGCCGCGCTCGCGCTGATCTCGATGATCACCGGGGCGGTGGACACCGGGTGGACGTTCTACACGCCGTACAGCACCACGACCGACACCAGCGTGATCCTGATGGTCGCGGGAATCTTCGTGCTCGGCTTCTCCTCGATCTTCACCGGGCTCAACTTCGTCGTTACGATCCACAAGCTGCGTCCTGCCGGCATGACGTGGTTCCGCATGCCGCTGTTCCTGTGGGGGATCTACGGCACCGCGATCATCCAGATCCTGGCGACGCCGGTGCTGGGGATCACGCTGCTGCTGCTGATCGCCGAGCGCGCGCTCGGGATCGGCATCTTCGACCCGGCGCTCGGGGGCGACCCGGTGCTGTTCCAGCACTTCTTCTGGTTCTACTCGCACCCGGCCGTCTACATCATGATCCTCCCGGCGATGGGGGTGATCAGCGAGCTGGTGTCGGTGTTCTCGCGCAAGCACATCTTCGGCTACTCGTTCATCGCCCTCTCCTCGATCGCGATCGCGGTGCTCTCGTTCCTGGTCTGG
>JAKAFI010000047.1 GCA_021818005.1 Acidobacteriota bacterium
CTGTGCCCAGGTCACGACCGGGAGCGACAGAGTCAACATCACAAGCCCGATAGCTCTGACAACCCGTCCCATCGTCTCGCCTCCTTTGCGTGGTCGATGCCTGCCGGCATGCTACGCGGAGGGCGCTGGCGGTGTCAAACGCTTCCGGAACCGGCCGCAGACGAGCGGGACCCCGCGCGAGCGCGGGGTCCCGGGCCGATACGGACTCATGGCTACTTCTTCTTCTTGGCGCTCCCGACGAGCCTCGCCGCCGCCGGCTCGCGCTTGCCCGCCGCGACGTTCTGCGCCTTGAGCACGCACATCGCCGCCATGTTGACGATGTCCGGCACCTCGACACCGCGCTGCAGCACGTGCACGGCCGCGTTGACGCCGCACAGGATCGGCCCGATCGCCTCGACCTTGCCGAGCCGCCAGAGCAGCTTGTACGCGATGTTGGCGGACTCGAGGTCGGGGCAGATCAGCACGTTGGCATCGCCCTGGATCGCGGACAGAGGGTAGGTCTCCTGCGCCACCGCCGGCTCGACGGCCGAGTCGGCCTGCATCTCGCCGTCGGCGACGAGCGCCGGCCAGCGCTCGTGGATGATCTCGACGGCGCGCCGGACCTTGGTGGTCTTGGCATCGGAGTTGGAGCCGAAGTTGGAGTACGACAGCATCGCGATCCTGGGCTCGACGTCGAAGTAGTCGCGCGCGACCTCGGCGGCGCAGTACGCGATCTCCGCCAGCTCCTCCGAGGTCGGGTCGAGGTTCACGGTGGTGTCGGCGATGAACACCATCCGGTCCTCGAACAGCAGCAGGTACACGCCGGCCGCGCGGCTCACCTCGCCGATCGTGTGGTGCACCTGCAGCGTCGGGCGGATCGTGTCGGGGTAGTGCATCGTCAGGCCCGAGATCAGGCCGTCGGCGTCGCCTTCCCGCACCATCATGTTGCCGAAGTAGCCCGGGTCGTGCATGGCCTTGACGGCGTCCTCCGGCGCGACCCCGCGGCGCCAGCGCATCTGGTGGAACTTCTTCACGTACGCGTCGAACTTGGGGTGAGCCGCCGGCTCGACCACCTCCACCGAGTCCTTCGCGACCTCGAACTCGGCGAGCAGCGGCTCGATCACGGTCCGGGACCCGATCAGCACCGGCGTGCAGATCCCCTCGTCGACGAGGATCCGCGCCGCGCGGACGATCTTCGGGTGCTCCCCCTCGGTGAACACGATCCGCTTGGGGTCCGCCTTGGCGCGGTCCATGACGACGTGCATCACCCGGCGGATGCGCGACAGCCGGCTCTCGAGCTCCCTGACGTACGCCTCACGCGACGTCCACGGCTTGCGCGCGACGCCGGAGGCGATCGCGGCCCCGGCGACCGCCGGCGCCTCCCAGAGGAGCACGCGGTGGTCGAACGGCTTCGGGATCAGGTACTCGCGCCCGAACTTGAACGGCTTGCCGCCGTACGCGCGCACGACCGAGTCGGGGACGTCCTCCTTGGCCAGCGCGGCGAGCGCCTTGACCGCCGCCATCTTCATCTCCTCGTTGATCTGGCTCGCCATCACGTCGAGGGCGCCGCGGAAGATGAACGGGAAGCCGAGGACGTTGTTGACCTGGTTCGGATAGTCCGAGCGCCCGGTCGCCATGATGACGTCCTTGCGCGTTGCCACCGCGAGCTCGTAGGTGATCTCCGGGTCGGGGTTCGCCATCGCGAAGACGATCGGGTCCTTGGCCATCGAGAGCAGCATCTCGGCCGTCATCAGGTTGGCGCCGGAGACGCCGACGAACGCGTCGGCGCCGCGCAGCGCGTCGGCCAGGGTGCGGGCGTCGGTGTCCTGCGCGAACTGTTCCTTGTACGGGTTCATCCCCTCCTTGCGGCCCTTGTAGATCACGCCCTTGGTGTCGACGAAGTAGAGGTTCTCGCGCTTGACTCCGAGGTTCAGGTACAGCTTGGCGCACGCGATGCCGGCGGCACCGGCGCCGCAGAACACGACCTTGACCTCGCCGATCCGCTTGCCGGTCACCTCGATGGCGTTGAGGAACGCGGCGGCGGAGATGATCGCGGTGCCGTGCTGGTCGTCGTGGAAGACGGGGATCTTCATCGTCTTCTTCAGCGTCTCCTCGATGTAGAAGCACTCGGGCGCCTTGATGTCCTCGAGGTTGATCCCGCCCAGCGTCGGCTCGATGAGCTGGCAGAACTTGATCACCTCGTCCGGGTCGTGGGTGTCGATCTCGATGTCGAAGATGTCGATGTCGGCGAAGCGCTTGAACAGGACGCCCTTGCCCTCCATCACCGGCTTGCCGGCGAGGGCGCCGATGTCGCCGAGCCCGAGCACCGCGGTGCCGTTCGAGATCACCCCCACCAGGTTGCCCTTGCTGGTGTACTCGTAGGCGAGCGCCGGATCGCGCTCGATCTCCCGGCACGGCTCGGCCACGCCAGGCGTGTACGCCATCGAGAGGTCCCGCTGCGTCATGCACGGCTTGGTGGGGACGACCGAGACCTTGCCGTGACGTTTTCCGGTGTGGTACGCGAGGGCGTCCTCGCGCGTGACCTTTCCTTTGCTCATGGCAACCTCCTCGCCCCTCGGGGGCAACAAATGAACGAATTCACAAGGATATACTAGAGCCCCGCGGACCCGCAAGCAACCTTGCCGCGGCGCCAGAGAGTAGCAGGAACCGGGCCTGGCGGCGAATCGGCGGCCACGCGGCGCTGGGCCGGCATCAGCGCGCGCGCTCCTGCAGCGGGCGCAGCGCCGCCGCCGCGAGCCGTTCCCTCCTCGCGTGGCGCTCGAGCGCCAGCGCGATCAGGCGGTCCACGATCTCGGCGTAGCCGACGCCGGTCAGATCGAGCAACCGAGGGAACATCGAGATCGGCGTGAAGCCCGGGATCGTGTTCACCTCGTTGAGGAGGAAGCGGCCGTCGCGCTCGTCGAGGAGGAAGTCCACGCGCGCCATCCCCTCGCACCCGAGGGCGGCGAAGCCGGCCGCGGCCAGCCCCCGCACCTGGGCGGTCTGGCCCCCTTCGAGCGGCGCCGGCGCGAGCAGCCGGCAGGCGTCGTCGAGGTACTTGTCGGCGTAGTCGTAGAACTCGTGGCCGGGGACGACCTCACCGGGGACCGACGCCAGCGTCGGGCGCCCCTCCAGCACCGCGACCTCGATCTCGCGGCCGGGGATCCCCTCCTCGACGATCACCAGGTCGTCGTACGCCAGCGCGGTCTCGACGGCCGCGGCAAAGGCGCCGACATCCTTGACCTTGCTGATCCCGACCGAGGAGCCCATGCGCGCCGGCTTGACGAACAGCGGCAGCGGCAACGCGAGGCAGCGCGCCTCGCAGCGGATGCGCTCGGCGGCCCATTCGGCCCCGGTCAGCGCCTCGAACTGCGGCGTCGGCAACCCGGCCTCGCGCAGCAGGCGCTTGGTGAGGACCTTGTCCATCGTCACGGCGCTCGCCGCGACGCCGCACCCCGCGTACGGCAGCCCGAGCACCTCGCACAACCCCTGGATCGTGCCGTCCTCGCCGAACGGCCCGTGCAGGACCGGCAGGACCACGTCCACCGACCCGTCGAGCAGGCGCGGGTCGAGCCGACCGACACCGGAGAAGTCGGGCACCTGATCGGGTCGAGCGGCGGCCGCCGCGAGAACCCCGGCCGCGGTGGCCGCGTCGGCCCAGCGACCGGCGCGGTCGATCGCCATCGATACGATGTCGTAGCGCGAGCGGTCCAGCGCCGCCGCGACGGCGGAGGCCGAGACGAGCGACACCTCGTGCTCGCCCGATCGCCCGCCGAACACCAGCCCCACCCTCAGCTTCGCGCCCATCCCGACACCTCCCCGGCGCCGATCAACCTCCGTCCGCGCTGACTGCGCCATGGTAGCGCCAGCCCGAGCCGTGCTCCACCAGCCACGCCGGCAGCTCGCCGAGGCGGTCGAGCACGGCCGCCACGCCTCCCGCGCGCAGCGCCGCCGCGCCGGCGCGGTCGGCGCTGACGCCGACAACCGGCATGCCGACCGCGGCGCCGGCCGCCGCGTCGACGGCCATGTCGCCGACGAACAGCGCATCCCCGGCCGCCACCCCGAACCCGCGCAGCACCGGCAACAGCGCGCCCGGGTCCGGCTTGCGCACCCCGTAGGTGTCGGGGCCGACGACGACGGCGACGTGACGGTCGAGGCGCGTGTGGCGCAGCCACAGCCGCGAGAGCTCCTCGTCCTTGTTCGACACGACGGCGACCCGGCCGCCCGTCCCCGCCGCGGCGAAGGCGAGCACCGCGGCGGCGTCGGGATACGCCGGCGTTCGCTGCAGGAACGTCGCGCGGTAGAGCACGAGGTAACGCGCCGTCAGCGCGACGAGCGCTGCCTCCGCGACGCGCGCTCCGGCGGCGTCGCGCACCAGCTCCAACGCCCCGCGTCCGACGTGCCGGCGCACCCAGTCGAGGTCGCGCTCCGGCACGCCGCGTTCGGCGAGCGCCGCGTTGAGCGCCAGGCGGATGCCGGCGAACGAGTCGGCGAGCGTGCCGTCGAGGTCGAACAGCAGTGCAGCCGGGACCGTGCTTGGCATCGCGCTCAACGCTCCGCCGCGGTCCGCGGCCAGGGTGGCGTCCACGGCAGCGGCGTGCGGCGCGGCGTCGGCTCCGCCAGCAGGTGCGTGGCGGAGCCGTTGCTGTGATCCGCCAGCGAGACGTAGGCGACCACCCGAGCCGCGGCGTCCGGCGACGCGAGCGTGAACTCCACCGTGCCGTCGCTGACGTCCTGGCGCAGCGGCACGTGAAGCTGCCCGAACGGTGCGAGCGCGAGCGTGCGAGCCACGACTTCGCGGTGGCCATCGAGGACGCGCACGGCGACCACCACCGGCGCGCCGGTCCACGAGGCCACCCCGACGCTGGCGCCGATCCGAGTCGAGCGGGTGACGTGCCGGACGAACGCCGTCTGGCCGGGCGCCAGCGTCGCGTCCGGCGCCACCCCCGCCATCCACTCGCCGCTGTGCCACTCGGCGGGGTTGGCGCGCGTGTTGAAGGTGCGCGCCAGTACCAGGAAGTCGCACCCGGCCGAGGCGCAGGGCACGCCGCCGGCGGTCGCGTGCAGCAACAACGCGCCCATGCCGGCGCCGCGGAACGCCGGCAGCGACAGCACGTCGGCCACGTTCAGCACCTGGCCGGCCGCCAGCGTCGCCGTGACCGCCGGCGCCGTACCGTTGTCTCTCCCCATCTCCAGGAACTGGGCGGTGACCGCCAGCGGGTGAGGCTGCGGGTTGAACAGCACCAGGTCGGTGCGCCACAGCGCGCCGCCGTAGCCGCGCAGGTGCGCCGCCTGAGGCACCATGTACGCCGCGGCGAGGCCGCTGCTGGAGTCGAGCGCCGCCAGCGGCAGGATCCGCACCGGCGGGATCAGCGTCGCGGCGTTCGGCGGCGCGCTCACCGCCAGCGCCCCACCCGCCCCCGGCAGCAACGGCACCATCACGCACTGCGCCGGCGTGATCGTCTCAACGGGCCACCCCGGCCGGGTCAACGTGATCGTCTCATGCCCGGCGCACAGGCGGACCGCCATCGGCCGAGCGCCGGTGCGCAACGCGATCCGGCCGGTCCCCCACAACGCCCAGCCGCCGTCGCGCTCCTGCCACTCCGGCGAGAACACCACATCACTGCGCTCCCGCAACCGGCTCACGGCGCACGTCTGATAGCGGCGAAACGTGAGCTGTGCCAGCCGCGCCGAGTGCCACGCCCGGTCGAACACGACATCGCAGCCCGGCACCGGGAGCGGCGTGACGAACAGCGTCTGCCCCCCGGGCTGCGGCGGCTCGTCCAGCACCAGCCTGGCCTGTTCCATCGGCACGGTGCGGAAACCGGCACGCCCGAGGACGTAGGCGACGTGCGGCGTGGCGACGCCGTCGTAGATGACCGTGGTCGTGGCGGGATCCTCGTGCGCCCTCACCCAGGTCAGCGCCGCCCACACCGGCGCCGGCTGGCGGCGCAGCAGGTACACGGGGAGGCCCCAGACGAATGCCGCAGCGCTCCACAGCGCCACCGCCCCGAGACCGGCGCGCCGGAGCCACCGCTGCGGGGCAGCGGCGACACCGCCCGCGAGGAGAGCGAAGAACGCCACCGCCGGGAGGCCGTAGCGCGCCGCGGAGAAGTAGTTCATCGTCCACATCGCGACCACCAGGTAGACCCCGCCCGACAGCGCGGCCGTCGCCACCAGCCAGCGGCGGCCCGTCGCCCACCACACGGCGGCGCCGAGTGCGACCAGCAGCCAGAACGCGACGGCCATCGGACCCGAGCCCACAGGGTCGCGCAGCCACCCCCCCAGCGCGGCCTTCAACCCCAGCTCCGGCAGGCGGTAGCCGGCCTCCGCGACGGCCATCCAGTGGAGGTGGGCCCGCGTCGCCGCGATGTAGCGCGACACGCCGGTGAGGAGGACCGCCGGGACCCAGACCGCGGCCGACACGCCGACCCCGGCCACCGCCCCGAGGCCGAGAGCACGCCAGTGGCGCCGCCGGATCGCCACGATCACGGCGGCCACCCCGGCGGGCAGCAACGCCACGACGATCTGCGGCCGCAGCGACAGGGCGAACGCCACGACCGCGGCGGCCATCGGGATGCGGGCGCTGTCGCGGGTGGCGACGACGCAGGCGAGCACCGCCGCGATCGCAGCGGCCGTCGCCGGCACGTCGGAGAGCCCGACGTTGGCGGCGAAGAGGAACCCGGGGACGAACGCCAGCACCCCGGCGGCCGTGGCCGCCGCGAGCGGCGGCACGCCCAGCGTCCGCCCGAGGCGTGCCAGCAGCAGCAACGCCGCCAGCGCCGAGGCGACCGCCACGAGTTGCATGGCGACCATCGGGTCGCCGGTGACGAGCGAGACCGCCTTCCCGGCGGCGATGTACGCCGGCACCCCCGGCGGGTGGGGGTACTGGGCGGCGACGTCGTAGTGGCCGAGCGCCCGCTGGTAGAGGATCTCGTCCCACTCGAACGGCGTCGCCGGCCGCAGCGCCAGCAACAGCGCGCCGTAGAGGATGAGGGCGAGAACTCCCGGTCCGTGCCTCGTCAACCACGCAACGGCCTCGTCGACCGCCGTCACCATCCGCCGCCCGCTCCTCCCCGAGATTGGGCTCATCGCGCCGCCGCTGCCGGGTACGGCGGTGTCCACCCGGCGGGCTCGGCGTGCTGCGGGAGGGAATCGGCGAGCGCGTGCGCCGGCACCCCGGCCGCCCGGTCCACCATCGAGATGTACGGGACGACCATCGCGCCGGCCGGAGCGCCTAGGAGTTCAACCACGACCTGGCCGTCGTGGACGTCGACCGCGAGCGGTTCATGGACCTGTCCGAACGGCGCCAGCTCGAGCTCGTGTGCCTCGACCGCGGCGCCGGCCCGATCGCGCACGCTCACCGCGACGTGCACGGCCACCGCCGACCATGAGGCCACCCCGACGCTCGCGCCGACCCGGGACGACCTCGTCACGTGACTGAACGTGGCCGGGTCCCCGGGGCCCAGGGCTTGTGCCGCCGCCACCCCCGGCAGCCACTCGCTCGCCTGCCATAGCCCGGGGATGGCGTGTGCGTTGTAGGTCCGCGCCAGCACCAGGAAGTTGCACCCCGCCGACGCACACGCCTGGCCCCCGGCGGTCGCATGGATGAGCAACGCTCCCAGCGTGCCGGCGTTGCGAAACCCCGGCAGCGCAAGCACGTCCGGCACGCTGAGCACCTGGCCGGGCACGAGCGTGCCCGAGACCGTCGGCGCGACCTCGTTGTCCCGCCCGGTCGCCAGGAACTGCGCCGTCACCGCGACCGCGTGCGCCTGCGGGTTGAACAGCACCAGGTCCGTCCGCCAGAGCGCGCCGCCGTAGCCCCCGACGTGCGCGACCTGCGGCACCATGTACGCTGACGCTGAGGCCAGCCCGCTGCCCGCGTTCAGCGCCGTCAACGGCAGGAGCTGAACCGGTGGGATGGTTGTCGCCGCGTTCGGCGGCGCGCTCACCCCGAGCGCACCGGCGGCGCCGGGCACTAGCAGCGCCATGACGCACCGCCCCGGCGCGATCGCCTCCGCCGGCCACCCCGGACGCGCCAGCGTGATCGCCTCCCCCCCCGCGCACAACCGTGCGACCGCCGGCTTCGCCCCGGCCGGAAGCTGGATCCGCCCCGTCCCCGAGAGCTGCCAGCCGTCCTTGCGCACGTGCCACTCCGGCGAAAGCACCTCCGCGCCCGCGTCCCGCACCCGACTCACCGCACACGAACCGTATCTTCCCCACGCCAGCTGTACGACGCGCCGGGTCCGCTGATGTGCCTCGAACAGGAGCTGGGCGTCCGGTACCGGCGTCGGGGTCACATACACCGTCTGCTCCCCGGGCGGCGCGGGCCCGAGGTGCAAGGCGTTGGCCTGCTCAATCGCCATGATCCGGAACCCGGCGCGCCCGAGCACGTATTGGACCTGTGGTGTGGCGACGCCGTCGAACACGACGCGTGTCGCGGCGGGGTCGCAGTGTTCCTTGACCCAAGTGAGCGCGGCCCACACCGGCCCCGGCTTCTGCCGCTCGATCAGCGCGGGCGAGGTCCACGCCACGGCCGTCAGGCACCACAACGTCACCACTGTTGCGGCCGCGCGCCGGGCGACGCGGCCCGGCGCGGCGAGGGTGCCGCCCGCCAGCAGCGCCAGGAAAGGCAGCGCCGGCAGGACGTAGCGCAGCGACACGGTCTCGTTCTGGGTGAACAGGGCGATGCCGAGGTGCAGCGCGGCGGCGCCGCCCGCGACCGCGACCAGGCGCCGGCGGCCGGTGCGCCAGAGCACGACCGCTCCGGAGATCACCAGCGCCCACAGCGGCAGCGCGAACGACCACCCGAAGAACGCGCCGGACAACCACCAGTAGGCGATATCGGCGAGCTTGGCCCCGGGCAGGTGCCGCGACTGCTCGATAGTGGCCATGTAATGGACGTGCGATGTCGTCGCAGACCACCAGCGCTCGGGTCCGGTGACGAGGATCGCCGGCACCCAGCACGCCGCCGCCACCGCGAGGGCGGCGAGGGCGCCGAGCGCGAGGTCGCGCCAGCGCCGGCCGCGCAGCGCCATCGTCACCGCCCACACCAGCGCCGGCACCAGCACCGCCCCGCTCTGCGGCCGGATCCCGGCGAGCACGCCGCACGCCGCGCCGGCGAGCGGCAGCAGCGCCGGCCGCTCCGCCGCCGCGACCAGCGCGAGCGCGGCGACGACGGCCGCGGACGTCCCCGCCACGTCCGAGATCCCGACCGCGGCGCTGTAGAGGAACTCCGGGCTCGCCGCCAGCAACGCGGCCGCGGCGGCGGCCGCGGCGGGCGGCGCCCCGAGACGGCGGGCGATCGTCCACGTCGCCGCGAGCGCGGCCAGCGCCGCGAGGATGCCGACGATCTGGAGGGCGAGCAGCGGGTCGTGCGTGACCGCGTCGACCGCCTTGGCGGCGCCGATGTACGCCGGGAAACCGGGAGGCTGCGGCGAGTGGGTCGCGACGTCGTACTTGAGCACCGCCCGCTGCGCCAGCACCTCGTCCCACTCGAACGGCGCCGCCGGGCGGGAAACCCAGAGGAGGATCCCGTACCCCGCGAGCGCCGCCAGGGCGAGACGCGACGAACGCGGCCAGCGCCGGAGTGCTCCCAACCCCACCCCCTTCCCCTCGTTCATCCCCGACCATGCCCTCCCGAAGCTCAGCGACGAAACCTGACGGTGACGTACCGCGGCGAGCGCGCCCACGACCCGGCGGGCGCCACGTCAGACGAACTTTACTCGCCCGGCGGCGAAGGCGACCATCTTCAGCAGCAACACGCCGTGGCGCCAGCGCTTGATGTTGGTCGTCCCGTACGTGCGTTCCCGGTAGCGCACCGGCAGCTCGGCGATCTTGAGGTTGAGGCGCGCGGCGCCGAACAGCAGGTCGAAGTCACCGAACGGGTCGAAGTCGCCGAAGTAAGAGCGGTTGGCGGCGATCGTCGCGTAATCGCGCTTCCACAGCACCTTGGTGCCGCACAGCGTGTCCTTGATCGGTTGCCCGAGCAGCCACGAGAACAGCAGCGAGAAGAACTTGTTGCCGAGCAGGTTCGCCAGCCGCATCGCCTGCTGCTCCATCGGGTAGACGAGACGGACGCCGTTGACGAACTCCCCCTTGCCCTCAACGAGCGCGCGGTAGAAGCGGGGCAGCTCCTCGGGAGGGACGGTGAGGTCGGCGTCGAGGATCATGAGCACCTCACCGCTCGCCTCGGCGAACCCCAGCCGGACCGCATCGCCCTTGCCGCTCCCGTTCTGGCGGAGGAGCCGGCACCGCCGCTCGGGGTGGGCCGCGATCTCGCGCTCGATGGCTCCGTAGGTGTCGTCCGAGGAACCGCCCTCGACGAACACGATCTCGGTCCCGGCGCCCATCTCCGGCACGCGAGCCACGATCTCCTGCACGTTGCCGGCCTCGTTGCGCGCCGGGACCACTACCGACACGACCGGTTCCGCCGGCATGCCGCCCTGCGGTGGCACTCGCGCGACGATGAAGTTGGCGAGCGCGAGGTGGTTCAGCGGCCACAAGCGGACGAGGACGCGGTTGCACGCCCCCGCGAGCCCGGGGGTCGCCAGCGGCCACAGCACCTCGGTCCACTGCCGTACCGTCTCGAAGCCGCTGATGCGGAGGAGGTTGGTGACGTCGTCCCGGGTCAGCCAGTTCTGCGGGAGGTTCGGCTTCGCCAAGCCGAGTCGTCCGGCGAGCGCCAGCGGGCCCTCCCAGAGGTGGCTGTACGAGTTGATGACGACACGCGTGTGCGGCGCGGCACAGCGCCGCACCTGCTCGAGGACACCCTGCACGTCCCACACGTCGTTCACCAGGTCGGAGAGCACGACCGCGTCGAATTCGCCCTCGAGGTCGGAGAGGTCGTGCGCATCGCCCTGGACGAAGTGCAGGCCGGGGTGGCGCGCGTTGGCCCGCCGCACCATCGCACCGGAAAAGTCGACGCCGACCCCGAGCGACGGCGCAAGCGCCGCCAGCAGATCGCCCTCGCCGCAGCCGATCTCGATGACACGCAGCCCTGGGGGGATGAGGGAGCGGTAGACCTGCGCCAGGCGCCGGTGGTAGCCGGCCCCGACACCTTGGCGCCGGTCGAGCGTGGCGGCGACCGCATCCCAGTGCGCGACCCGGGCTGCGGTGTAGCGCTCCCGCGCCGCGTCGCGGCGCCCGAGCGCGCCCAGGTCCTCCTCGTACCCGCTCATCTCGTGTCACTCCCAAGTGCCGGCCGCCCGCCGTGGCGAGCCGTCGGAACCGCGCCTTTCGCCAGACCGCATGAGTATACGGGGCGTGCCGAGCCGCCGTTACGCGAACGCTCTGCCGTACAATCCGCGGGCGAGGCGCAGCCGCGCCGACCTGGTCGCGGCGAGGTGCGCTCGGGGAGGGAATAGGGAGACGTGCCCGCGTCGGTCACACCTGTGAGCGTACGCCGGCGCCTCGCCCGAGCCGGCCTCTCGTCTGCCCCCGCTCCCCTGCTCGTCGCGCTGCTGGCGGCGCTCGTCTGGACGGCGCTCATCGCCGTCGTCGCGCGCACGCGCTGGGACTCGGACGTACGAGCGCTCCTGATCGTCGGCGCCAACCACCAGCTCCCGGGGGCGTTCGCGAGCGTCCCCGTGGCCGGGCCGAGCGGCTACGACGGCACGTCCTACGCGGTCCTCGCCACCGACCCGCTGCTGCGCCGGCGCGACACCCCGCACGACCTCGACGCGCCCTCCTACCGCGCGACGCGCATCGTGGTGCCGCTGCTCGCCTGGGCGCTGGCGCTCGGGCACGCCGGGGCCGCGATCGTCCTCTATCAGCTCCTCTGCTGGGGGCTGTCGATCGGCGCCGTCTACCTGCTCGCCCGCTGGCTCGCCGACGACCGCGGCTCCCCGTGGTGGGCGCTCATCGCCGCCGGCGGCGCCGGCATCGCGGCGGCGATCCTTCGCACCACCCCGGACGCGGCGGCGCTCTTTTTCATGATCGCCGCCCTCTGGCTGCACGCCCGCGGACGCCCTGGCCTCGCGCTCGCGGCGGCCGCGCTGGCGGTGCTCACGCGCGAGACCTCGGTGCTCGCCGCCCTCGCGATCGCCGCGGACGAGCTGCGGACGCGACGGTGGGCCACGGCGGCGGCGTTCGCGGGCGTTCCGGTCGCCGCTGCCGCCGGATGGCAGCTCTACCTGCGCCACGCCCTCGGGCACGCGTTCAACACCGGCGCCAGCAGCTTCGCGGTCCCGTTCGCCTGGCTGCCGCACCACCTCGCCGCGATCTTCCGTGACGGCGTCAACTGGCAGGAGCTTTTCGGCACCGCGGCGGTCCTCGCCACGGCGCTGGCGTTGGTCGCCGTCGCGTCGCGCCCCGCGGACTGGCGCGCCGCCGAGTGGACGTTCCTCGCTTTCGCGGCGATGGGGCTCTTCCTCAGCGACAACGTCTACTGCGAGGCGTGGGCGTACGCCCGCGCTCTCATCGCGGTCCCGTTTCTCGCCGCGCTCATCGGCGAGCGGCAGGTTGTCCCCTGGCGACGCTGGGCGCTCCGTTCGGTCGTGGTCCTCTACTTCCTCGCGGGAGTCACGATGGCCCGCGCCGAAGCAAGCACGGCGCTCGGCGGCCGGCCGCTGTTCGCCGCGCTCCGGCAAGGGACGCCGACGCCGCGATCGTTCCGACTCGTCGGGACGGCGCCGCCGCGCGGCGCGGTCCGCGCGGTGCGGCCGCAGCCCCCGCTCTGGGTGCTGCCGGTCGCCAGTGCCGGGGGACGGGGGCAAGCCGTGTGGCGCACCCGTCTCGTGATCGGCAACCCTCACGACCTGCCCGTGCGCGTGGCGATCGACCTCTTCGGTGCCTTTGCAGGACCGCCGGAAGAGACAGCGGTGACGTTGGCACCACACGAGAGCCTTACGTGGGACGACGCGCTCGCCGAGCTGTTCGGCCGCCGCGGGATGGGCGCCATGCGCTTGGTTGCGGAGGGCCGGCCGGTCGCGGCGACCAGCCTGACGTTCAACGCGGCGGCGGCGGACGCCGGCCCGTTGCTCCCGACGCTCGGGGAGGACCGCGCGGTCCGCAGCGGCGGGAGGGCCGAGTTCGCCGGGCTCGCCTACGACCCCGAGCGCGCCGCCGAGGTACGGACCAACATCGGCCTCGTCAACCTTTCCGGGGCGCCGGTCAAGGTCCGCGCCGAGGCGCTCGACGCGGCCGGGCGTCGCCTGGGGACGGTCGAGAACGAGCTCGGGCCTGGCGTCGCCACCCAGATCGACGACATCTTCGCCCGGGTCGGGGCGCCGCGCCTGGACGACGGCCGCGCCGTCGTCTCCAGCCCGACGCCGGACGCGGTCCTTCTCGTCTACGCCTCGGTGATCCGCGGCCGGTGGGCGCAGCCGACGTATCTGTACCCGCAACCCGAACCGCGCGCCCGCCGCTAGGAGCCTGTTGCGCATCGACTCCGGCTGCGGCTCGCGCTGGCATCCCGCTGGCTGCGTTGGCCTGCGCGAAATGTCCTCGCCGTAGGCTACAGCTACGTCTGCGGGCATCTCGCTTGTCCGCCTTGCCAGCGGGCGTTATCGCGACCCTCGCTTTCGTCGCGATGCGCGACAGGCTCCTGCCCGCCGACTCACGGCGCCGGGTAGAGGAGGTACGCGCCCCGGCTCGCCGCGAAGCCGGCGCACGACGCCCGCCACGCCGCGAAGAGTTCCTCGAGGTCGCGCCGCCCCTCGATCGCCTCGCGCGCCGCGCTCGAGCCGGTGAGCAGGTCGATCGCCGGCACGTCGGCGACGAACTCGTACGCCTCCCGCCGCCAGGCGAACGCCTCCGGGTGCTGCGCGCGCGCGGCGGCGAGCAGCTGCACGCCGGTCTCGAGCGGGCGCAGCGCCAGCCGGTCAGCCACGTGCCACTCGACGCCGCCGCACACCGAGCCGGCGTGCTTGCCGAACTCCGGGCGAAACCGGGTCGGCCGGAAACGGACGCCCGGCGGCTCGAGCGCGTTCAGGCGCGCCGCGAGCGCCTCGCCGTCGAGCCACGGCGCGCCGGCGAGCTGGAACGGCCGCGTCGTGCCCCGCCCCTCGGAGAGGTTGGTCGCCTCGACGAGGCACGCGCCCGGGTAGATCGTCGCCGTCAGCAGCGCCGGCATGTTCGGCGACGGCGCCACCCACGGCAGGCCGGTCTCGTCCCACCACGCGTCGCGCCGCCACCCGGCGCAGGCGAGCACCGCCAGCGCGAGGTCGGGGTGGCGCTCGGCGCGGAGCAGCAGCGCCAGCTCCCCAAGCGTCATCCCGTGCCGCACCGGGACCGGGAGCGCCGACACGAACGAGCGGCAGCCGGGCTCGACCGGGCCGCCCTCGAGGGCGACCCCGCCGATCGGGTTGGGACGGTCGCAGACGACCACCTCGACCCCGGCCGCCTCGCATGCCGCCATTGCATGGGCCATCGTCGCGGCGAACGTGTAGTAGCGGCAGCCGACGTCGGGCAAGTCCACCACCAGGGCGTCGATCCCCTCGAGGTCGGCGCGGCCCGGCGCCAGGGTCGCCGCCGAGGTTCCGTAGAGCGACACGACCGGAACGCCGAGCCCGTCCTCGACACCGCCGCCCACCGCCTCCATGTCCTGGGCCACGCCCCACAACCCGTGCTCCGGCGCGAAGAGGCGCGCGAGTTCGCCGCCGCTCGCGTCCAGCGCCCGCCACGACGGAACGAGGTCGGCCGTGACCGCCGCCTGGTTGGTCAGGAGCGCGTACCTCCGCCCGCGCAGCAGCGCGGGGTCGCCGCGCAAGCGCTCGAGCCCGACGGTGACGCGCTTCGCACTCACGGGTGTCGAGTATAGCGGCGGGGGGTGCGCGGCGGGGGTATCCTGCCTGCCTGAGGAGGTGGCCGTGGACCGCGAGGAGTTCGTCCGCGTCGTCGAGGAAGCCGACCCGCGCACCGTGTTCGCGCCGCTCGGCATCCGGGTCACCAGGTACGACCCCGACGACATGCGAATCGCCATGGAGATCGACGAGCGTCACCTCCAGCACCTCGGGGTGCTGCACGGCGGCGTGTCGGCGCTCCTCGTCGAGTCCGTCGCGTCGCTCGCGGCCGCGATGAGCGTCGATCTGCGCACGCACACGGTGGCCGGCGTCGACCTCAACGTCACGCACGTGCGCCCCAAGCGCAGCGGCTCGCTCACCGCCACGGCGCGGCCGCTCTTCCGCGGCCGCACGACGCAGGTGTACGCAGCCGATGTGACCGACGAGAACGGCGAGCTGGTGTGCACCGGCCGCTGCACGATCGCGGTCCGCCCGCGCCGCAGCGCGTGAGCGGGGCTCGGGGCTCGGGGCTCGGGGCTCGGGGCTCGGGGCTCGGGGCTCGGGAGAGACA
>JAKAFI010000347.1 GCA_021818005.1 Acidobacteriota bacterium
CAGGCGAGTGAAGAGTTAAGAGTGAAGAGTTGTGAGGCGGGGAAGAGGGAAGAAGGGAGAAGAAAGACGGAAGACGGAAGACGGAAGACGGAAGACGGAAGACGGAAGACGGAAGACGGAAGACGGAGGACGGGCCCGGGCGGTCAGTTGTCTTTCCTCTACCCTCTACCCTCTTCCCTCTACCTTCTTCTTTCAGCCTGCACGTTCAACGGCTTGAGGCGGGGGAGCGGGGGACGATGAGCGGCGGGGCGCCCGGTCGCTCGACCAGGTCGACCTCGACGCCGAAGACGCCCCGGAACAGCTCGGGGCGCAGCACGGCGGCCGGCTCTCCGACGGCCCGTAGACGTCCGCCTTCGAGCACGGCGACGCAGTTCGCGACGCGCAGGGCGAAGTTCCAATCGTGGGCGATCACGACGACCGCGACGCCGGCGGCGGTGAGCTCGCCCACGATCGCCGCCAGCTCGAGCTGGTGGCGCACGTCGAGCGCCGTCGCGGGCTCGTCGAGCAGCAGGATGCGCGGCTCGCCGGCGAGCGCCCGGGCCAGCAGCACGAGCTGGCGCTCCCCGCCGGAGAGCCGCTGCACGGCGGCGCGCTCGCGGCCGGCGAGGCCGACCCGGCCGACGGCGGCGTCCACCGCCTCGTGGTCGTGCGGGGCTGGCGGGCGCCACGGGCCGAGGTGCGGCGCGCGGCCCTGCTGCACGACCTCCCGTACCGAGAGCGGAAAGGCGAAGCTGACGCTCTGCGGCACGTAGCCGACGATGCGCGCCGCCTCGCGCCGCCGCCACCCGGCGAGCGGCCGGCCGCGCAGCTCGACCGTACCGGCCGTCACCGGCAGGATCCCGGCGAGCAGGCGCAACAGCGTGCTCTTACCGGCGCCGTTGGGACCGAGCACGGCGACGCAGTCGCCCTCGCCGACGTCGATGTCCACTCCGCGCACGACCTCGTCGCCGCCGTACCCGCCGGACACGGCGCGAGCCGCCAACACTACCGCACGGCCGGGCGCGCGGCGCGCGCTCACGGCGCCCGCCGCAGGAGGACGACGAAGAACGGGACGCCGAGCAGCGCGGTGACGACCCCGACCGGCAGCTCGGCCGGAGCGATGACCCGCCGCGCCACCAGGTCGCCGAGCACCATCAGGGCGGCGCCCGCGAGCGCGGCCCGGGGCAGGAGGCGGCGCGTGCTCTGCCCCCAGACGAGGCGGCACAGGTGCGGCGTCACCAGGCCCACGAACCCGATCACGCCGGCGAACGCGACGGCGCCTCCGGCCAGGGCGGCGGCAGCCAGGAACACCGAGCGTCGCACGGCCCCCACCTCGACGCCGAGTGCCGCCGCGGACTCCTCGCCGGTCGCGAGCAGGCCGAGGTCGCGCCCGTGCCGCAGCAGCACAAACGCGGGCACGAACACGTACGGTGCGAGCCAGGCGACGGAGCGGCCCGAGGCGGAGGCAAGCGAGCCCATCGTGACGGCGAGGACGCCGGGAAGGCGGGGCGAGGGGGCGAGCGCGAGGATCGTCAGAATCCCCGCCGAGGCAGCGGCGTTGACCGCGACGCCAGCGAGGATCATGCGGGTCGACGACGGGCCGAGCGGGCCGCGCGCCATCCACCACACGAGTGCGGTCGCGGCGGCCGCGCCGGCCATCGCCGCGGCCGGCACCAGGCCGAGGGCGGCCACCGGGAGGAGGGCGAACGCGGCCGTGGCCGCCGCCGCGCCGCCGCCGGAGATGCCGAGCAGGAACGGGTCGGCGAGCGGATTGGCCAGGAGCGATTGCAACGCGGCGCCGGCGAGCGCCAGCGCCGCCCCGACGCCGAGCCCGAGCAGGAGCCGCGGCAGCCGCAACCCGAGGACGGCGGTCCGTGCCTCCGGCGTGCCGCCGCCGGCGAGCGCGGCGAGCGCCTCGCCGGGGGTCGCGGCCGGTCCGCTCGCGAGCAGCGCCGCCGCGCTCGCCGCCAGCAGCACGAGCACGAGCACGATGTCGGCCGTGCGTTTCACCGGTCCTCCCCTGTGCCCTGTGCCCTGCGCCCTTTGTCCGTTGTCTCTGTCTTTCCCGTCCCCGAACCCCGAACCCCGGACACCGTCTTCTCGGTCTCTCCGGACCCCGAACCCCGAACCCCGAGCCCCGGTCTCTCCATCCTCTCCCGCGCCGCGACCAGCGCCTCGAGCGCCTGCGGGAGGCGCGGCCCCGGGCGGCTGGCGGGGTCGGCCGGCAGCCAGATCACGCGCACCGCGCCGGAGGCGATCCGCGTCCCGGCCGCGGTCCCCACGACGCGGGCGAAGCCGGCGCGCAGGTCGGGCTCGTCGGCGGCGACCACGACCTCGAGGCGGGGGTCGAGGAGCAGCTCGGGGTTGGCGCGCGGGTAGCGCGGCCCGCCCGGCGGCGCCAGGTTCAGCAGGCCAGCGCGGCGCAACAGGTCGTCGTGGAACGTCCCCGGAGAGGCGACGATCAACGGGTCCCACCAGACGACGTAGAGGGCGCGGCGGCGCGGGAGCGAGGCCGCCGCCGTGCCGGCGCGCGCGCACAGCGCTTCGACGTTCGCGGCGAGACGGTCGCCGGCGGCGGGGCGGCCGAGGGCGCGCCCGGCGGCGCGGCACACACCGGCCAGGGTCGCAAACGACGTGACGTCCGCGGTGAACACCCGGACGCCGAGCTCGCGCAGGCGCGAGATCACCCGCGGGTCGTCGCCGGCGGTGGTGGCGAGGACGAGATCGGGTCGCAGCGCCACGATCGCCTCGGTGTCGGACGGGTCGACGTGCGGGAGCAGGCGGGCCGCGGGGGGGAAGTCGGCGGCGGCGGGCACGGCCACGAGCGACCCGCCGGCCCCGAGGGCGTACGCCATCTCGGTGACGTCGGGCGCCAGCGCCACGACACGGTGGACCGGACCGGCAGGTCGCCCCGTGCCGCCGTGAGCGGCGGTGCGCTGCGCCGCCCCGCGCGCACACCCGAAGGCGAGCAGAAGAGCAAAGAACCCACACCACCGGGTGTGGGTCCTACGACGGTCGGCGATGCGCGGGCGCGGCCTACTCGGATGCCTGCTCTTCCAGGTCGTTGGGGACCCCCAGACGCTGGCAGGCGGCGTCGTACATCTGCCGCGCCGCCTTCTGCGCGGCCTGGAGCTCGGCGATGCGCTGCTTGACGCGCTGCAGCTCTTCCTGGATCTGGTTCTCCAGCTCACCGATCTCCTGCTTCGTCACTTTGCGCGTGT
>JAKAFI010000348.1 GCA_021818005.1 Acidobacteriota bacterium
GCCGTCCCGCTCGAGGACAAGCCGTCGGACCGCATCCCAGTCCGCACCGTAGCCGCGTGCCTGACGGCTCACTCCGTGGTGGTTGCGACTCTCACGCCGCGGCAGATGCCGCGCACAACGACTCCCCGCCTGCCGTTCAGGGCAGCCGGGTGCGGAGCATCGCTGATGGGGAGCCCACGGCATGCTCGCCTCACGCAGGCCGACGAGGGACGAGGATGCGCGGCGCGGGTGCGGCCGCAACGACGCGCTGCGCCAAGGCGCCCGCCACCCAGGACGCCACGGCAAGCGCCTCCAGCGGGCTGATGTCAGCCGGCACGGCGACCGCGCAAAGACGACCGGTTGGCAGACGGCCCTGCAACGTGACCATCTCGACCGAGTCGGGTGCCTGGGTCGCGTGGATCGCATCGTCGAGCCGGGCGCTCACGCCCCAGCGCTCCACTCCGCGTCCCGCGCCACCAGCCGCAGACAACGTTCGCACGACCGCTCGCCAAATGGCAGGTCGTCGGCCGTCGTCGCCCGCCCGCCACACCAGAGGCCGCAGCGCGTCACGCGCAGGCCGCTCCACGTGGTCCGCACGGCGACATGCCACGACAGGCGCGGATCGGGACGGCGCTTGACCCAGGTGGTCGTGTCCATCGCTCAGGCCGTGACGCCGAGCTTCGCGCGCAGCCAGGCGAGGAACTCCGGGACGGCGCGGCGGGTCGCGGCGATGAGCGCGCCGGCGAGGGCCGAGCCGATCACCAGCGCCTGTGCCTTGGCTTCGTCGAGGTTGCCCGGGATGACGAGCGCGAGGGCGAACAGGGCGGCGAGGCCCGTCTCGACGAAATCCACGACGAGCTTGCGGAGCCAGAGCGGCATGTCCGTCCTCCCTAGATCTCGGTGACGTGGTCGGGGTGGCCGGTGATCTGGAGCGTCACGGTCGTGCCCGACGTTGACGGCTGCCCCGCCGCGGGCTCGTCGAACGTCTCCTCGACCTCGGCCGACGAGACGTAGACCCCGGCGAAGAAGCCGCTGGTGACACGGAGCAGGCTCGCCGGCGTCGTCGTCCCCGACAGGCGGGAGAGCACCGCGTCGAACCGCGCCGAGGACGGCTCGGGCTTCGGGCGCCACGTCCGGTCCACCCGCCAGCCGGTGCCGTCCGCGCGTGGCAGCCAGCCCCGGACGGACGCGCCGGCGGGGATGGTGAGGGTGCCCGACCGCTCGCGCAGGCTGTAGATCGGCATCGTTTCTCCTCGAGCGAACGCCTCGAGCGCGGCCCGGTCGCCGTGGAACACATCGAGGTCGAGCGGGGCGCCGCGGTACTGCCAGAACGTCCACGGCATGTTCGGCGGCGTCGTGCTGCCGGCGAAGGTGTCCCAGCCCGGGCCGCCGGCCGGCCAGTTCCAGTCCTGCCCGAGGTTCGGGAAGCCGGAGACGCTGTGGTAGAGCCCGATCTCGCGGCCGGCCAGCTGCACCTCGGCGATGAAGGCCCGGGCCTGGGCCTTGGTCATCGGAGGGATGGCAACCTTCTCGCCGGTGACCGGGTCCGTCCTGTACTCGGTCTCGAGGTCGAGGACGAGCAGGTCGGCCGCGCCGGCGATGGCGAGGAACGCCCGGGCCTGGGCGGCACCGTCGCCGCGGATCCCGAAGGCGTAGGCCCCGAGCCGGCGTCCTGCTCGACGCACCGCGGCCGAGTGGGAGCGCCAGCGGCGGTCCTCGGCGGTCCCGTAGGTCGCCCGCACGAACACGAAGTCCCGGCCGGTGAGGTTGGGCATGTGAGCGTTGGCGTAGGACACATCGATGCCCTTGGCCCACGTCGGATCGATCGTCATGGCTGGTGCCGCCGCATGAGGATCCGCGTCTGGCGGTCGAGCTCGCGCCAGTCGGCCTCCCGGAGCGCACGGGCGATGCAGCGCAGGCACCAGCGCGCGGCCGTCCCATCGACCGCCCACGTGACGAGGACGACCCGGCGGCAGGCCGTGCAGCCGCTCACTTGTCGCCCCCGGGGTGGATGAGATCCGGCAGGTCCACGGCGAGCAGGCCGGCGATCAGGGTCGCCAGCACGCCGAGCGTCACGGGGCTGGCCTCGAAATCATGCGAGAGCGCATCGATGATGAGCATCAGGACCACGGCGAACGTCAACCCGGCGGCGGCGCCGATGCGGGCCGCGCGGTAGTCGCCGGTGCGGGAGCGTCGCTCATCGCTCACACCCGGGCACGCCCAACGGTCCAGTCCACGAGGGGCCGGAGCGCCCAGCGGTCGAACAGGATGCCGGCGACGAAGCCGACGAGGGCGGCGGCGAAGATCTCGGCGGCGCGGCTGTCGCGGATGCCGATGACGACGACGGAGGTGACGATCGCCGCGAGGGCGCAAAGGTGGACGGCGAGGATGAGCTCGCGGCTCATCGTGACAGGACGCCTGCCGCTCCCGACCGATCGGTGGGGTCGGGAGCGGCGTCACGGCGCGGAGGGAGGGAGGTCCTCACGCGGTAATGGTGCGCGCCGAGCAACGATCCACGCAACAGACCCAAACGGCCTTATGCGGACTTTCGCGGCCTCTCTGAGACTATGACCGACCAGGCTGACGCCGAACCCGCCTCGCGACCCGAACGCGTCGTTCGGGCATCCTCCGTTCCGGATGCACAATCGAGCAACAGGCCGAGCAACGATCAGCCCTTGATCGCCGCCTCGAGCCGCTCGACAGCGAGCCGGTCCTGAACCTCGCTGGCGCCGCTGTAGTGCGCTGCCATGATGTCGGTGCTGTGGCCGAGCCGGAGCTTGCGAGCCTCAATCGGGACGCCGAGGTCACTGAGAAGATGGGCGGTTGCGTGACGAAGGTCGTGGAACCGCCGGCGCGGGATGCCCACCCGGTCGCAGGCGTCGGCGAAGAGGGCGCGGACGGCGTTCGGGTGAAGCGGCAAACCAGCCTCGGTGACGAAGACGAGGCCGAAGAACGGCCAGTCCGGCCTCCGTTCGGCCGCCATCCGGACACGATGCTCATCAAGAATCGCAGTCGTCGTCGCGTCGAGGGCCACCCGACCAAGGGCACGGCGAGCCTTCGGAGGGGTCCTCACCCAGCGACCTCGCGGCTTGCGCCCCTCCGCCCTGGCCACGGCCCGCTCGGCAGGTGCGACGAGGCGCTGCAGCTGATGGCCGACAGTGATCGTCGCGCCGTCGACATCGTCCCATGCCAGTCCGAGCAGCTCACCCTGGCGCAA
>JAKAFI010000349.1 GCA_021818005.1 Acidobacteriota bacterium
GTGAGCGTGCTCCCGGCGGTGCGCGCCCCCAGCGGCGCGAACCAGACCTCGAACTCGTCCGCGGACAGACGGCTGCGGAGGAGGTCCTTGACGGCAGGCCAGATGTCGGACGATGGCATCGTGTGGGTCCCAACGAGCCGCGAAAGCATAGCACGGCGCGCCGCCCGCGGCCCGCCCCCACCGCCACCCGCTTTCCCAGCGGATGTCGTACTTCCTTGCGGACCCCGAGCCCCGAGCCCCGGGCCCCGGTCTTGCCGCCGCGGTTGACCAAGTCGGCCGCGTGGCGTACGATGCCGTTCCCCCGTCGCCTGGCGTCGGGGTTGGCAAGGGGTGAGATCATGAAGCGGACATTCCAGCCGAACAACCGGCGCCGCAAGAAGACCCACGGGTTTCGGGCGAGGATGAGCACGCCCGCGGGACGGCGCGTGCTCGCGGCGCGCCGCCGGAAGGGGCGCAAGCGCCTGACTCCCTGAGCCGCCCGGAGGCGTTCTGGACACGTTGTTGCGACGCTCGGATTTCAAGCGCGTCTACGCCGGCGGCACCAAGGTCGTGGGAAGGTACCTCGTCATCTTCGCGCTCGCGGGGGAGGGCGAGGTGCGCCGTCTCGGCATCACCGCGACGCGCAAGACCGGCGGCGCGGTGGTGCGCAACCGGGCGCGGCGGCGAATCCGGGCGCTCGCCCGCACCCGCGAGGCCGTGCTCGGGCGCTGGGGTGGCGAGATCGTCGTGAACGTGCGGCGCGGCTGCGCCGAGGTGGGGTGGAGCGCCCTGGCGGAGGAGTTCGAGCGGTGCATGAGGAAGGCGACAACCGCTCCGCGGCCGCCCGTGTCGTGATGGGTGCGCTGGCCGGTTACAAGCGGTGGGTTTCGCCGCTGCTGCCGCCGGCGTGCCGGTTCGCGCCGACCTGCTCCGAGTACATGCGCGAGGCGATCGGTGTGCACGGCCTGAGGCGCGGCCTCTGGCTCGGGGTGCGCAGGCTGGGACGCTGCCACCCGTGGAACCCGGGCGGCTACGATCCGGTGCCGCCGCGCAAAGGGGGATGTTGAATGGAAAAGCGCGTGCTGCTGGCGGCGGTGCTCTCCGGTGTCGTGGTGATCCTGTGGTTCTCGTTCTTCGCGCCGAAGCCGCAGCCTGCCCCGAGCGGCGCTGAGCCCGTGGCCACCGCGGCTGCTGCGGCCGGCGCCCCGGCGAGCTCGCCCGCGGGCGTGCCCGGCGCGGCGGGCGGGACCGGGTCCCCGGCGGCCCCGGCGGGGCCGGTGGTCCCAGCCGAGGTCGGGGAAGACGCCACGCCGATCGCGGTCGCCGGCGACGGTTGGCACGGAACGGTGGACCCGCGCGGCGCGGTGTTCAGTTCGCTGCTCGTGGACGGCTACAAGGACGACCACGGCCAGCCGCTCGACCTGGTGCGCGCGGGGGTGCCGGGGCCGCTGGCGATCGCCACGGCCGGAGCGTGGAATGAGGCGCTGTACAAGGTGGAACGCGTGGCCGACGGGGTCGAGCTGCGCTGGAGCGACGGCGCCGGCAACTGGGTGGAGAAGAAGATCACGGCCGGCAAGGGGAGGTACGCAGTCGGGGTCGAGGTGCGCGCGGGCGGGACGCCGGCCCGCGGCGGCGTCGTGATCGCGAGCGGGATCGAGAAGACGCTCAAGGTGGACCAGCAAGGGCGGTTCGGCGCCGAGGGCGCGGTGGTGCGGCTCAACGGCAAGATCGAGCAGATCCTCGCCGCGAAGCTCGACGGCGTACGCACGCTGCGGGGCGCGATCGACTTCGCCGGCGTGGAGGACCAGTACTTCCTGCTCGCGCTGCTGCCGAACGAGCCGCCGGTCGAGGTGCTGGTCGCCCGGCTCGGGACCGGCGCCACGGCGCTGCCGCAGACCGTGATCGTGGGCGCCGGCGGGGTGGTGTCCGGAACGCTGTACGCCGGCGCCAAGGAGCGCAACATCATGCTCGGCTACGGCCGCGGCCTGGCGGACACGCTCTCGTTCGGCATCTTCAGCGTCGTCTCGATCGGCTTCCTGGCGGCGTTGCGCTGGATCTACGGCTGGGTCGGGAACTGGGGCGTCGCGATCATCGTGCTGACGGCCGGGATCCGCATCCTGCTCTTCCCGCTCAACCACAAGAGCGTCGTGTCGATGAAGCGGATGCAGGCGGTGCAGCCGAAGATGAAGGCGATCCAGGACCGCTACAAGGAGCGGGCGAAGAAGGACCCCAACGTCCGCAACCGGATGAACCAGGAAGTGATGCAGCTCTACAAGGACGAGGGCGTCAACCCGATGGGCGGCTGCCTGCCGATGCTGGTGCAGCTGCCGATCCTGTGGGCGCTCTACTCGTTGTTCGCCTACGCGATCGAGCTGCGGCAGGCGCCGTTCGTGTTCTGGATCCACGACCTGGCGGCGAAGGACCCGACGTACATCACGCCGATCCTGATGACCGCCTCGATGGTGCTGCAGCAGAGGATGGCGCCGCAGACCGGCGACCCCGCGCAGCGGCGGATGTTCATGTTGATGCCGTTCATCTTCGGCTTCATGTTCATGAGCTTCCCGGCCGGGTTGGTGCTCTACTGGCTGGTCAACAACCTGTTCACGATCGGGCAGCAGCTCCTCACGGAGCGCATGATGGCGGCGAAGGCGGCAGAGCAGCCGAAGTGATGCGGAAGCGGGGAGCGAGCCGGGCGACCTGGGCGGCGCGTCTCACCGCCGAGGGGGTGGCTGCGGAGCTCGCGGAGCGGCTCGCGCTCTACCTCGAGCTCCTCGTGCAGTGGGGCGAGGTGGTGGATCTGTTCGGGGGCGCGAAGCCGGCCGGCCTGCTGACCGGCCTGGTGCGCGACGCGCTTGCGGCGCGGCCGTGGCTCCCCGAGCGCGGCACCCTCGTCGACATCGGCAGCGGCAACGGGTTTCCCGTGGTGCCGCTGCTCATGGCCCAGCCGGGCGTGCGCGGGGTGCTGCTGGAGCCGCGCGAGCGCCGCTGGGCGTTCCTCAAGGAGGTCGTGCGGGAACTCGGGATCGGCGCCGAGGTGCGGCGCGAGCGGGTGGCCGACCACCCGGGCGCCGGCTACGACGCGGCCACCGTGCGCGGCGTCGGGCTCGACGTGTGGTGGCCGCACGCGACGCGCCTGGTGCACGAGCGTGGCACCTGGCTGTGGTGGACGAACGCGGACAACGCCGCCGCGCTCGCCGCCAGGGTGCCGGAGG
>JAKAFI010000350.1 GCA_021818005.1 Acidobacteriota bacterium
CCTGGGCCATCCACCCCGCGGTCCGCGCCAGGATGAAGAACCCGTTCGCCAGCTCCGGGTCGAACCCGAGGTCCGCGAGCACCGCGGCGATCGCGCCGTCCACGTTGAGCGGCAGCGCCTTGCCGCCGGCGGCGAGCTCCGCGACGATCGCCTCGGCGACGCCGACGTGCGCCGCCGCCGCGCCCGCCTCACGCGCCAGCACGATCAGGCGGTGCGAGCGCGGGTCGTCGGTGTGGATGCGGTGCCCGAAGCCGGGGAGCCGGCGGCCCGCCGCCTTCTCCTCGCCGATGACCGTCCTCGCCGCGGCGGCGGGTTCGTCGCCGGCGGCGACCCTGGCCGCGCCCCGCGCCAGCAGGCGCATGCAGTCCTCGACCGCACCGCCGTGGTGCCGGTTGACCGCGAGCGCTCCGGAGGCGATGCACGCGTTGAGGGGGGCGCCGGTGGTGGCCGCGTTGCGCACCGCCAGCGTCGACGGCGGCGTGACGCCGTGGTCGATCGAGGCCACCAGCATCGCCTCCACCAGGAGCCCGACTGCGGCGCCGGGTCGCTCGCCGCGCAGGATCAGGTAGACCGCCTCGCCGAACGAGACGCCGCCCATGAGCTCGTCGAGCCGGTAGCCGCGTACGCGGATCTCGTTCGGCTTGACCGAGGTGATCGCCGTCGACCACTGGTTCTCCGCCATCTCACCCCTCCAGGACCTTCGCCACGGCCGCCGGCAGCTCCTCGAACGCGTCCACGACCGTCGCACCCGCCGCCCGCAGCGCCGCGACCTTCCCCGCGTGCGTGCCGCGACCGCCCTCGACGATCGCCCCGGCGTGCGAGAAACGGACGCCCTGCGTCGCGGCGCGGCCGCCGATGAACGCGACCACCGGCTTGCTCACCTCGCCGCTTGCCATCATCTCCGCGACGCGCTCCTCCTGCGAGCCGCCGATCTCCCCGAAGATCGCGATACACCGCGTGTCCGGATCGGCCTGGAAGCGGCGGACCACCGCCGGCAGCGGCAGGCCGACGATGCCGTCGCCGCCGACGTGCACGAGCGTCGTCAGGCCGATCCCGGCGCGGCACAGGTAATACCCGGTCGAGGAGGTCATCCCCCCCGAGCGCGACGCGACGCCGACCGCTCCCGGCCGGAACCAGGAGCGCGCCGACTCGGCGCGCCCGCCGATCATCCCGAGGACGCCCTTCCCGACCGACAGCACGCCGAGCGTGTTCGGCCCCAGGAACTCGGTGCCCGAGCGCTCGGCCGCGCGCGCGATCTCCATCACGTCCCACACCGGGACGCGGTCGCCGACGAGGACGGTGAGCGCGACCCCCGCCGCGATCGCCTCGAGCGCCGCGTCCTTGACCAGCGGCGCGGGCACGAAGACGACCGACGCGTCGATCCCGCCGCTCGCCTCGACCGCCTCGACGACCGTGTCGTAGACCGGGGTGCCGTCGACGGTCTCGCCGCCGCGCCCTGGCGTGCAACCGGCGACCACCCGCGTGCCGTACTCGCGCATCAGCCGGGCGCGCGCGCGCCCCTCCCGGCCGGTGATCCCCTGGACCAGGACGCGCGTGGCCTCGTCGACGAGGATCGCCATCGCTACTCCATCCCGCGTGCCGCGCGGTACGCGTCGAGACCCGGGATCGGAAGCGCGACGTGCCCGCCGCCGGCGCCCAGCGCGCGGCAGTCCACCTCGCACGCGAGGCACTCGATGCAGCGGCCGCGCGCCGCCTCCTCGGGCGTCACCGCGAGGACCGGGAGGCCGTCGGCCAGCTTGAGGATCTGCGGCACGCAGGCGGTCACGCACGCCTTGCTGTCGCAGCGCGCGCAGACCGAGTGGTCGAGCGTGACCTCGCCGGTCGGCGTCCTGAACGCGTACGGCCGTTCGGCCGGTGCCGGCCGCGGCGCGGGGCGAGGCGGCGGCGGGACGAACGAGGCGACGAGCTCCTCGAGGCGGCGGGCGCACCCGTCCACCGGCGTGTCCTTGCCATAGCACTCGACCGGGACGCCGAGCTCCCTGGTGAAGCCGGCGAGGATCTCGATCGCCTTTTCCTCGCCGTTGCCGCCGAGGCGCACGACCGCGGGGACGGCGAGCGGCTCCTCGAGAATCGCCTTGACGAGACCGCGGGCCGAGTGGAACTGCTCCTGCGACGCGACACCCGAACCGGTGCCGAAGTACCCGTCCACGCCGGGCTGGGAGAGGAGGATGCGGGCGGCGCGGTAGACCTTGGAGGCGGGCGGGTTCCCCGAGGTGTCGCAGAAGTTGGCGACCGAGAAACCGTGGCGGGCGAGGGCGTCCATCCCCATCATCGAGCCGCCGCCGCCGGCCCCGTGGAACGCGACGACCCGCTCGCCACGCGCGAACCCCTCGCGCATCTGGAGGAAGTAGAACGTGCCGCGGTACTCGTCCTTCTCGACGTCCCAGGCGATGCGTTCGAGCGGCGTCGGCGGGTGCCCGAGCTCGCGCGCCACCTCGATGCCGAGCTCCGGGTGACGGAACACGGCGGCGTCGTCGAGCGTGATGCGACAGTCGAGCGCCAGCGCCCGGCCGTCGGCGGCGAGCACGAGCGGGTTGATCTCGGCGGAGCGCACCTCGAGCCGGCGCGCGAGGCCGACGAGTCGCACCACGGCCTCGGCGAGCGCGCGCTGCTCCTCGCCGTGCACCCCGACGCGCCGCCACAGCTCGCGGGCCGCGTGCGGCTGCAGCCCTTCCACCACGTCGAGCGCCAGCTCGGCGACCGCCTCCGGGTGCTCGCGCGCCGTCTCCTCGATCCCGGAGCCGCCGCGCGCGGAAACCAGCACCACGGGGCAGCGCCTGCGGTCGTCGAGGATCACGCCGGCGTAGCGCTCGGCGACGACCGCGACGCGCTCCTCCACCAGCACCTCGGTGATCGGGAAGCCGCCCGCCTCGGCCGCGAGGATTGCCGCCGCCGCCTCGCCCGCCGCCGCAGCCGAGTCGGCGAAGCGGACGAGGCCCTGCGCCTTGCGGCTGGTCGTCCACGCCTGCGCCTTCACCACGACCGCCCCGCCGAGGCGCTCGGCGACCCGTGTCGCGTCCATGGCGCTGCCGGCCGGTTCCCCGCGGGGGACCGCCACGCCGGCGCTGCGCAACAGCTGTTTTCCCTGGAATTCGGCCAGACGCGCCACGAAAGCTGAACCTACGCGAAGCGGTCGCCGAGTGTCAAGGTCGCCGCGACGGCCGC
>JAKAFI010000351.1 GCA_021818005.1 Acidobacteriota bacterium
CACGGTCCGCTACACCGAGGGCGACTACAACGCGGCACTGCAATCGTTCCAGGCCGCGAGGGACGACGGGTACGACCCGGCGGTCGTCAACTACGACCTTTCGCTGACCTACGCCCAGACGTACCACTTCCACGAGAGCGACGAGGCGATGGCCGCGGCTCGGGCGGCCGGCGGCCGGCGACTGACCGCGCTGATACCGGCCCGGGACCGCGACATCATCGAGCCGGTGTTCTCCGCCGCCGAGACGCGCGCCATGCTGGCTCGGCAGGATCCTCTCACGCTCATCAACCGGGGTCTGTTGCCGCCTCCGTTGGAGAGGTCGAGGACCGTGGCGCACCCCCTGGCGATCGCCGGGATGCTCGCCCTGATCGTGGCCGTCATCCACCTCCTCGTCCGCCAGCGTTTCGGCGGCCTCGCGTCCGCTTGCCTGAAGTGTGGCCGTCCGTTCTGCCGCCGGTGCAAGCTCTCGCAGGAGAGTCAGAGCTACTGCACCCAGTGCGTCAACATCTTCCTCAAGAAAGACATGGTCGGCATCGACGCGCAGCTCGCCAAACGGCAGCAGCTCGGCCGGCGCCGGGCGGTCCTGCGCGTCGAGAGGCGGATCGTCGATCTGCTCCTGCCCGGGCTCGGGCCCGCCTTCGGCGGCCAACCGCTGCTCGGCTGGGTGCTGGTCGCCGGCGCCATCGTCGGCGCGGCCGCGGCGTTCCTCTGGCTTCCCGCGTTCGTGGGCCCCGCATTGATGGCCGCGCCGGTCTGGCCCCTCGAGATCGCAGCAGCGCTGGTCTGGGCCGCGGCGGTCTTCGCGGCGCAGCTCCTCCCGGTGGAATGGAGGTAGGCGTGGCCCTCGAGGGAACCCTCCGCGACTTCTCGCTCTCCGACATCTTCCAGCTGATCGGCTTGCAGCGGAAGACCGGCGTGCTCACCCTGCGCTCCGACGAGGACGTCGTCACCGTCTCGTTTCTCGACGGGAGGGTGGTAGGCGCCGACTCGCTCAACAAGCGCCTGGAGGACAGGCTCGGCCAGGTCCTCCTGAAGACCGGCGCCGTGAGCAAGGCCGAGCTCGATTCGGCGCTCAAGACACAGATGGAGACACTCGAGCGTCTCGGGCACATCCTCATGGGCCGTTCGGTCATCTCGCGCGCGGAGCTGCGGCGGGCGTTCGAGCAGCAGATCCTCCAGATCATCTACCGCGTCTTCCGCTGGCAGGACGGGGACTATCACTTCTCGCAGGAAACCAGCGTCGACTACGACGCCGAGCTGGTCACGGCGATGAGCTCGGAGAGCATCCTCATGGAAGGCGCCCGGATGCTCGACGAGTGGCCGATCATCGAGAAGGGCATCCCGCACCGCGACATCGTGTTCGTGGCGACCCCGGCCGCCCGCCAGGCCGAGGTGAGCACCGAGTCGGAGAGCGATGCCATCGAGTCGTTCGACATCGACCTCGAGCCGGCTGTCGGCGGCGAGACGGCGGCCGGCCGCGTTCGCATCTCGCCGGTTCAGCGCGACGTATTGGGCCTCGTCGACGGCCTCACGACGGTCGCGGAGATCGTCCGCTCCAGCCCGCACGGCGAGTTCGACACGTGCAAGGCGCTGTACACGTTGCTGACGCGGTCGCTCATCCGCCAGGCCACGCGCGACGAGGTGGCACGAGCCGCCGAGCGGGCCGCCACCGATGCCGTGACTCCACCGATCTGGCGGCCTCACTTCCCCTGGCTGGCGCTCGCCCTCCTCCCGTTCCTCGTCGTCACGGCGGTCATCGCGCGCCACAACCCGGCCGACCCCCTTCTCGGGCCAGGTCCGAAGCTCGCGCCGCGAGTGCGGGCCAGCGTGTCGTGGTCGAGGATGGCCGGGATCTGGCGCGTCCTGCAGTCTCGCGCCCTGCTGACCGGGAGCTACCCCGAGACGCTGGTCGAGCTGAGCCGGGAGGGGTACCTGCCGTCCAGCCGGCTGTTCGACCCTTGGGGCTGGTCGTATCGGTATGTCCTACGGGAGCAATCGGTCCTCCTCGCCGGCAACAACGCGAGCGGTGCTCCGGACTCCAACCTGCTTTTCTCTCAGCACTTTGGGACGGAACTGGAGGACACGACCACGGGGCCGGGGGCCAAGCTCGAGACACCTTGACAATGGCCGACTCAGGTCCGATAATCATCTCGTGGTGGTGACCTGAGGAGGATCAAGTCAATGTCAAAAATCGTGGGTATCGACCTTGGAACGACCAATTCGGTCGTCGCGGTGATGGAGGGCGGGAAGCCGACCGTCATCGCCAATCAGGAGGGAAGCCGGACGACGCCATCCGTGGTCGCGTTCGGCAAGAACGGCGAGCGGCCGGTCGGACAGGTCGCCAAACGACAGGCGATCACCAACCCCGACAAGACCGTCTTCTCGATCAAGCGCTTCATGGGCCGTCGTTTCGACGAGGTCACGCAGGAGATCAAGATGTTCCCGTTCCACGTCGTGCGCGGCGAGAACGACGTCGCCCGCGTGGACATCGACGGCAAGCTCTACTCCCCTCCCGAGATCTCGGCGATGGTCCTGCAGAAGCTCAAGGCGGCTGCGGAAGACTATCTCGGCGAAAAGGTCGAGAAAGCCGTCATCACCGTGCCCGCATACTTCAACGACCCCCAGCGCCAGGCGACCAAGGACGCCGGGCAGATCGCGGGCCTCGAGGTCGTGCGCCTCGTCAACGAGCCCACCGCCGCGGCGCTCGCCTACGGCCTCGACAAGAAGAAGGACGAGACGATCGCCGTCTACGACTTCGGCGGCGGCACGTTCGACATCTCGATCCTCGAGGTCGGCGAGGGCGTGGTCGAGGTGAAGTCGACCAACGGCGACACCCACCTCGGCGGCGACGATCTCGATCAGCGGTTGATCGAGTGGCTGGTGGAAGAGTTCCGCCGCGACCAGGGGATCGACCTCTCCAAGGACCGCATGGCGCTGCAGCGCTTGAAGGAAGCGGCGGAGAAGGCCAAGTGCGAGCTGTCGACGACGCAGGAGAGCGAGATCAACCTCCCGTTCATCACCGCCGACGCGTCGGGGCCGAAGCACCTCAACGTGCGGCTCTCGCGCGCCAAGTTCGAGCAGCTGGTCGAGGACATCATCCAGCGGACGGTCGGCCCCTGCCGGCAGGCGCTCAAGGATGCCGGGCTCGAGCCCAAGGACATCGACGAGGCGGTCCTCGTCG